>CAYNGG010000052.1:8365-10288 GCA_964396575.1 uncultured Desulfobacteraceae bacterium
CACCCTACCCCATCAGCCTCGCCCATCCTGGAGATCCAGGCGCTTTCCACCTGGTTTCCCATCAAACGCGGGCTGCTGAACCGAACCGTGGGCTTCATCCAGGCGGTGGACGGGGTCTCCTTTTGTGTCGAAACCGGCGAGACCCTCGGCCTGGTGGGCGAGTCAGGATGCGGGAAGACCACCCTGGGGCGGACCCTCATGCGGCTGGAAACGTCCCGGAGCGGGCTGGCCCGGTTTCAAGGAGCAGACCTTCTCTCTTTACGGAGGGGTTCCCTTCGGGCGATTCGACCCCGGATGCAGATCATTTTTCAAGACCCGCTGACTTCGCTCAACCCCCGGATGAACGTCCTCGACATCGTGACCGAAGGGATTGCCGAAATCGGCCGGGTGGAGGGGAGCCGGGCGGATCACGCCCGGAAACTGTTAGCTGAGGTAGGTTTGGACCGGGACCTTATTTACCGCTATCCCCATGAGCTGTCCGGAGGCCAGCGGCAACGGATCAACATCGCCCGAGCCGTCTCGTTCCGCCCGGATTTCATCATCTGTGACGAGCCGGTCAGCGCCCTGGACGTCTCCGTCCAGGCCCAGATCATCAACCTGCTCATCGATCTCCGGCAACGCCACCGGCTCTCCTACCTTTTCATCTCCCACGACGTGAGCGTGGTGAGCCACATTGCTTCCCGGATCGCGGTAATGTATCTCGGCCGCCTGGTCGAAATCGGCCCCCGGAAGGAGATCATCGAGGCGCCACGGCACCCTTACACCCAGGCTCTCATCGCGGCGGTTCCCGAGCCCGGTGGAACGCGGATCGCCGACCGGGCGGAGGGGGCCGTCATCGGAGGGGAAACGCCGTCGGCCGCATCGCCTCCGCCCGGCTGCCGGTTTCACACCCGCTGTCCCCATGCGATGGACATCTGCCGGACCCAGGCTCCGCCGGAGACGGCCGATGGCCCTCATCTGGTCTGGTGCCATCTCCATGGGTAAGTGCTCGATTCTAAAAGAAGATTTCGCTTCAACCAAAACCGGCCCGTCGGCGCGCAAGGAGCGTTACCGACGAGCCGGTGAGCTATCCGAGTGCGTGAGGAAATAGCGGAATTCAGCCGGCGGGCGCGGCCTCGACCGCTCTATCCGGTGCCGCCAGGAGCTCCTTCAACGCTTTGATCTTCTTTTCGATGAGCGGCGCTTTGCTCTTTCGATCCAGCGCCATCAGGCCCTTGCCGTCCAGCTCGGCCGCCTGCTCGAGCAAGCCGATGGCCTCCTGAAGACCTTCCTCGGTGCCCCAAGCCGCCTTGATATCCGCCTTGTTCATGAAAATAATGATCCGGAGATCCTTCATCCGGGCCATGGCTTGACGGACCTCCTCCCGGTTGCCATATCTGATGGCCTCCTGGAGATAAGCATTGACCTCAGCGTAATCCGGCATCCCCGGAACATTCAGGGCGGCTTCGGCCCTGGCCAGATAATACTCCGCCGCCAGGGGCAGCACCTCTTCAGCCGTATAGGCCCCCTTGAGCAGATCCGGAGCGCTAGCGCCCGGCAAGCGGATCAGTGGATCGCTTCCCATGGGGGCGAAATTGCCCTTCCAGATCTCGATTCCGTCATCCACTCCCTCTACATAGTATTTGGACGCATTGGAAAAACTGGCCCAGATGATGAACATGAACACCACCACCAAACATCCAGTGAAAAACTTGACGGTTGACTCCATGGGATCTGATCCTTTCCTGTCGATGGGTGGGACCCCGTTTGAGAGTTGCTCAGACGCCGCCGCTTCAGCCGACTCGGCAACCATCCGAGCCATCGGAGGCAGCGTGGGCCGGATACCGTCGGACGGCGGGGGCGCTTCAGCGACCGGCGTCACATCCGGAGGCGTCTCGGGCTCGGACTCACTGGGGGGGGATTCGGGCTCCGACGCGGCGGCCG
>CAYNGG010000052.1:10388-14205 GCA_964396575.1 uncultured Desulfobacteraceae bacterium
GCCGGAGCGGTTTCGGCCTCGGCCGGCGGCGCCGCCGACTCGGGCTCCCTGGGCGCGGCTGGGGCCGGAGTCACATCGGAGAGGTCAAAGGTCTTAAAGAGCAACGACCGGAGGCCCTCCGTGTCATCGGCCGTTTTCCCCGACACAAACGGCGGCGCGGCGGGGACTTCCGGGCTGACGGCGGCGGGCCGGAACAGCTCATCGGGCCGCCAGTCGCCAAATTGCAGCCGGAGCAGCTCGGACCTCGGGATCTCCCGCCTGGGCGGGGCCGGCGGCGCCGCCGACTCGGGCTCCCTGGGCGCGGCTGGGGCCGGAGTCACATCGGAGAGGTCAAAGGTCTTAAAGAGCAACGACCGGAGGCCCTCCGTGTCATCGGCCGTTTTCCCCGACACAAACGGCGGCGCGGCGGGGACTTCCGGGCTGACGGCGGCGGGCCGGAACAGCTCATCGGGCCGCCAGTCGCCAAACCGCAACCGGAGCAGCTCGGATCTCGGGATCTCCCGCCTGGGCGGGGCCGGCGGCGGGGCCGAATCAGGCTCCCTGGGCGCGGCTGGGGCCGGGGTCACATCGGAGAGGTCAAAGGTCCTGAAGAGGAGCGACCGGAGCCGCTCGGTCTCCTCGGCTGTCTCCCCGGACACAAATGGTGGGCTCGGCGGGATCTCCCCCGCCGCCTGGGCCATGGGCCGGAACAGCTCACCCGGTGACCAGTCGCCGAATTGCCGTTTCAACAACTCCGCCCGAGGGACCGCCCGGCGTGAAGCCGGCTTGGCGCTTTTGGCCTCCGCCGCCGGCGGCGGTGCCGAATCGGACTCCCTGGGCGCGGCTGGGGCCGGAGTCACGTCGGAAAGGTCGAAGGTCTTGAACAGCAACGACCGGAGCCGCTCGGTCTCCTCGGCTGTCTCCCCGGACACAAATGGGGGGGGCGGGGGCACATCGGCCGCCCGGGCCGGGGGGCGATACGGAGATGCGGGCGACCACTCGCCGAACCGTTTCAGCAGCAGCTCAGACCGGGATGGGGCCGTTTTCCGGCCGCCATCGCCCTTTTTGGACGCTGCCGGCTTGGCGCTTTTGGCCTTGGCGGTCTCCTTCCCTTTGGCCGGAGCCTTCCCTTTGCCCTTGGCCGGGGCTTTGGCCTTAGCGGGTTTCTTGGTCGCCGTGGATTTCTTCTTTGGGGTGCCCTTCTTTTTGGAGCTTGCTTTCGCCATAAAAACCTCTTTGATTTTCTATGACAATTGGCTTATGAATAGAGTACTTATATACTCGGATCACGTCGGCGGCAATATAGCGGATAGCATCCACCTTGTAAACATTTTTTTGAAATATCAGGTTATATCGAAACAGCATGCGACTTTGGATCAGACACCGACCCCTGAAATTAGACGCCCCCTCTCTGCTGAGCTACTCGGCCGATTTCTCTCTGACGGATCTTGCGGTTGGCGTTGACAACGTCCGCTACGATGTTCATCTGAGTCCTGCTTTCACCGGATCCGCGGTCACGCTGATCGGCCATCGGCTCGTTCGGGAGACCGGTTCTGAAAAGGTCGCGGACTTTGGCGGTTCGATGGGGTCGGAAGAGGAGATCGAGGCTTTTGGTCGAATGTGCCGGGAGGTCCTCACCGGAGCAATCCACCGGGCCAGGCAGCGGCAATCCCCCGGTATTGACCGACTGGCGGTGGCCGCCGTGATCAAGCTCGTACAAAAGGGTTTACGGGACGGGTTCGACCGTCTGGTCATGGGGTACAAGCTGCGAATCCGTCAGAGCGAGCACGCTGGTCGCCACGCCGAGACCGTTGTGTTGAAAGCCCGTTTGACCGAGGTTTTGGGGATGCGGAAGCCGGCCGTGAGTCGGATTGGGTCTGAGCTGATGGCGGAGCTGAGCCGGATTAACGAGGATCTCAACCCCATGCGGGAGCTGAGCTTCGGGCCGGAGTTTGTCCTGCCGCCGGATGTTCTGACCAACCCCATGCTCCACGCTGAGGACCCTTTGCCGGCTGGAAGCCGGCCCCACACCCTTTTTGACGACCACTTCATGCTCTCGGAGTACGGCATTCTCCTCGGGCGCCGGGTCGAGGACCCGGACCAGTATTTCACCCTGGTGGCCCGTCTCAGGGACCTTCTCCGGGAGATGGCCGGTGAGGAGCTGTCGGGCGAGGGTGAGGCCCGGGGCGAGGACCTGATCAACGGGTGGCTGAAGCGTGCGGAGAACATCGACATCCTCTTCAACACCTTCCGTACCCGGTACCGGATCCGGACTCGAAAATCCAGCAAAAACGGGGAAACGGCCGGTTTGAAACAGCAGGCGAGGGACCAGAAAAAACGGTTGAGCTACTGCTTTTCCCGGCTCAACCGGGAAGATCGCCGGCAATCCGGCGGCGCTGGGGGCAGGGGTTCCGGCGGTTCGATCCGCACGTGCTTTTTGGACCGTCGTGAGAGGGGGGGCGGTCTTTTCAGGCGTCTGGGGATCATCCCCTGCCGGGGGACGGGCTTAATCGAGCGGATCATCGCCGCCTATGAGATGCAGCCGATTTATTTGGACTACTGTCCGCCGCTGGTGCCTCAGCAGGTCCTTCAGTACCTGATCACCAGCAAGGGCCGGCGGGCGGTGGAAACCCGTCTGGGACGCCTGTCGGGGTTTTACGGCAAGACATTTCCCTTGGAGCCTCTGCGGAAGCTGGCCCGACGCATCCGACGGACCCGGCGGCAGTCCCGGAAGGGCTATTTCATCCGCTTTCTGTCCAGCCTGGTCCGTTTCCACCGGGATTTCGAAAACGCCCGTCAAGTCATGGACGCCATCGACGCCATCCACCTGATCACCGACGACAAGCTCATCCGGCTTTCGCGAGCCAATCACTCCCTGTACGAGCTGTTGTTGTCTCACGAGCAGGTGGCTGAAACTCAGCCGATCATCAACCACGTTATTCTCAAGGCTGATATCCGGGGATCCACGGATATCACCCATCGGATGATGGAGAAGGGCTTGAACCCGGCCTCACATTTCAGCCTCAACTTTTTCGACCCGATCTCGGGTATTCTCGGGGAATACGGGGCGAGGAAGGTCTTTGTGGAAGGCGATGCCCTCATCCTGTCCATCTTTGAGCGGGAGGCCACCCCGGCGGGCTGGTATGCGGTGGCGCGGGCCTGCGGGCTGGCCGTCAACATCATCTCCATTGTCCGGCATTACAACGTGAAGAACCGGGCCAACGGGCTGCCCATCATCGAGATCGGCATCGGGATCAGCTTTCTTAAAGGCTCGCCGGCATTTCTGCTTGACGGCGACAACCGGATCATGATTTCGTCGGCCATCAATTTGGCGGATCGGCTGTCCGGGTGCTCCAAGCGGCTGCGCCGGAGCCTGAACGTGTCCAAAAGCCCGTTTCGGCTTCACGTCTTTCAGACGGCCGACGCAGCCGAGGTGGCGGGCACGGCGGACGATCTGTCCCTTCGGTACAACGTCAACGGGATCGAGCTGAGCGCCGCCGGGTTTGAGAAGCTCCGGCGGGAGATCGATCTGAAGCCGGTCATGGTGCCCATGAAAGGGTCAGGGAAAACGGATTACCAGCTTTTCGCGGGGACCTTTCCGACCACCAGCGGCCGGTATCAGCCCCTGGTGATCCGAAAGGCGCCCGTCGGTCGGGTCTCCGAGCCGGACCTTCGGGTGATCCGGATGACCGACCGGAGCTACTACGAGGTCTGTACCCATCCCAAGCTGCTCGAATATGTTCAAAAAGAGCGAAACCGCATGAGGTCCGGCTCCTGACAACGAGCAGTGGGCAGTCTGATTGATGATTTTAGATTTGTGATTTGTGATTTGTGATTT
>CAYNGG010000053.1:0-14073 GCA_964396575.1 uncultured Desulfobacteraceae bacterium
CTCATCACTCGACACCGGGGTGATGACTACGGTAGCGGCCGCCTCGGGCTTCAGGTATTGCCGGGCCACCGAATGGACCTCGGCGGGGGTAATGGCGGCGTAGTCCGACAATATGGTCCGGCTCCACTCGATCTGCTCCGGGTGCTCGGCCGATCCGGAGAGGACCGTTTTTAGCCAGTATCCGTTGTCCTGGCGCATGTCCCGGATTCCGGTCAGGGTCGGGTCCACGGCCCGTTGGAGCTCATCGGCCGGAACGGGGTCCGCCGCCAGGTCCGAGGCGATGGTCTGGATTTCCCCGATCACCGTTTCCCTGGCTGACGGGTCCACGTGGACGGCGGCCTGGAAGACGCCATAGCCCGGATAGGCCCGGCTGGGAGCGTTGTAGGCCACCGGCGAGTAGGCCGCTCCCAGCTTTTCCCGGACCGTCTCGCGGAGCCGGTCCGAAAAGAGGCTGCCCAGCACCGACAGGCGCCGGGTCTGGTGAATATCCCACTGGTCGTCGGTGGGGTAGGCCACCACCACCAGCCCCTTGGGAATCCGGGTATCGACCTCGGCGGTCATGGATTCCCCGGATGGGACCGCCGGCCGGCCCGGACGCGGTTCGTCTTCCCCCCCCGGGCGTCGGGAGAGCGATCCCAGGTACCGCCCGGCCAGCTCGATCGCCGTCTCCGGGTCGAAATCCCCCACCACCGACAGCTCCAGCGGGGCCTTATCCAGAGCCGGCCTCACCCAGTCGCGGACGTCTGCCAGGGTCAACCCCGTCAGGTCCGACAGCGGGGGCAGGCCGAACCGGGAATCTCCCCCGGCCAGAAAGCGCCGGCCTTTCAGGTAGAGGACCCCGTCCACGGATCGGGAAAGGGCCTTGTATTTCTGGCGGAACCGGGACATGACCAGATCAAAGGCCGGCCGGCGGAAGCCCGGATCGGTCAGATGGGCGTGAAGGAGAGCGAAAAGCAACTCCAATTCGGCTGGAACCGTTCGGCCCGACAGGTAAAAAGTCTCGTCATTGATTCCGAAGCGGACCTGGGTCTTTTTCCCGGCCAGGGCCCGGTCCAGGTCGTCCCGGTTGAGCCGCCCCAGGCCGCTTTCAGTGACCACCGCCTCGCTGACCGGCCCGAGTCCCGGTCGATCCGCCGGCTCGCCGGACCGGCCTTCCCCGAAAATCAGCCGGACCCGGACCTCTTGGGCTTTGAAGTCGGTGGGCTTGAGGTTCAGCCGGAGGCCGTTGGCAAAGTCCACCTGGGTGATGTCCAGGTCCTCGATCCGGGTTTGTTGACGGATCTCACCGCCGGTGTCGGGGGGATCGAGATAGGGAAAGACCACCGGCTGAGTCTTTTCGGGCGGGGAAACCGCCACCGACCGGCTCTTTTCATAAGCCGCCCGGATATTGGCTTCGGGCGTTGGGCCGATCTCGGCATTGCCGGTGACCAGGACCAGCCGGTGGGATGGGTCCCAGGACCGCCGGAGCGCCTCGTGGAGAGCCGTCGGGGTGGCCGCGTCGATGGCCGGAGAGAGGAGGCCCAGGTCCTGAGACGGGGACCGGAAAACCCGGTTTCGGTTGAGGGTCGAGATGATCTCCCGGGCCAGGTCATTGCTCTCCCGGGTGGGAGCCCCCTCGACCGCCCGCTCGAGGTCGGACCGGAAATCCTTTTTCACCCGTTCCACCTCGGCCTCGGTAAATCCGTGGGTCAGGGCCCGCCGGAGGGCCGTTTCGATCTCCGACATGGCGGTCCGCCAATCCGACGGCCGGGTCTCGGCGTGGATGGCCGCGTAATCCACGAGGTTCAGATATCGCCCCGAGCTGATAGTCGCGTCGGTAAAGGGGGGATCCGGTTGGTTCAAACGGGCGTCGAGCCGGTCCTGGATGATCCGGTCGGCCATGTCCCGGAGGAGCCGCTCCCGCCGCCAGAAGGCGGAATCCGGCAGGGATGGGCTCCGGCGGATCGTCTCGAGGGTGACCTCGGTGTTCCCGGCCTCGGCCTCGTAATGGTGGAAGACCTTGACCCCCTGGTGGTCGATCTCCCCCGGCGCCGGCTCCGGCCGGGACGATGCCCGGGCCGCAATATCCCGGAACCGTGCCTCGATGAGGGACCGGGCGAGATCAACGTCCACGTCACCGACCATCACCAGGATCATCCGCTCAGGGCGATACCAGGTATCGTAGTAGTCCTTGAGGTCCGGCCGGCCCATCTGGTGGAGGTCCGGCTCCTCGCCGATGGGCAGGCGCCGGGTGAGCCGGGTCCCGTCAAGCTCGAAATCGAAGGTCTCCACGAAGGTCCGGTAGGAAACCGAGTCCCGGGTCCGTTTCTCCGCGAGAATGACCTTCCGCTCGCTCTCGATCTCCGCTTCCAGCAGGAGCGCCCCGGCGGCGTAGTCCCATAGGACCAGAAGGCCGTCCTCAAGGCTCTGGCGGTCCGACTCGGGCAGAAGGACGTCATAGACGGTCTCGAAGAAGCCGGTGTGGGCGTTGGCGTCGGGCCCGAACCGCATCCCGATCCGCTGGAAGTATTTCACCAGCTCGCCGGGAGCGAAGTGCTCGGAGCCGTTGAAGAGCATGTGCTCGAGGAAATGGGCCGCCCCCTGCTGGTCGTCGGTTTCGTGAAACGATCCGGCCTGGATGTTCAGGTGCATGCTGACCCGGCCCTCGGGCCGGTCGTTTGGCATGATCACGTACCGGAATCCGTTGTCGAGCCGGCCGAAAACAGCGTCCGGGTCGGGGGCGAGCGTGCTTTGCTCGTGTGGCCATGGAGGCTCACTGACGGCCGTCGCGGAGCCGGGGCTCAGCAGGGCGAGGCATAACACCCAGGCCGCCAGCCAGGAAAACGGGCAACGGGCGGAAAAGCGGGATGGGGATATCATCTTGGGTCTCCTTGTTGAGCGGCGGGCTATTCAAGGACCTCCTGGATGCCCGCCAAAAGCTTTTTCCGCTCGATTGGCTTGACAAAAGTCTTTTGGGCCCCCAGGCTCCGGGCGATCTTGAGGTAGGCCTCCGGACCCACGACGCCGCCGCCGGACATGGCGATGATCCGGATGTCCGGGGATTCCTTTTTGAGGTCCCGGATGGTCTCGATTCCCTCTTTTTCCGGCATGATCAGGTCGGTAATGATGAGGTCGGCGGGGGTTTCCCGCTGGCACTGCAGGGCCTCCTTGCCGTTGGCGGCGACGATTACGTCATATCCCTCGTTTTGAAGCATCTGGCACAGCATCTCGCGGATCTGGCTGTCATCGTCTATGACCAATATGCGGGTCATATTCGTCTCCTTGGGGTGTCGAGGCTTAATATCAGCCACGCAGAGCATGGCAACATAGTAGTAGGAGTATCTCGATTTGGCCGGATGTGCAAACAAAATTTAACATCCGCCCGGATAAGCGGTCCCGGACAAGGGCGGGGTCCCGGCCGGTCCGTCAATGTGGACGGTCAGTCCTGGATTTCTGGATGGGGACTGAATCGGTTTTTCAGGCGGGGGCGACGGATGGGGATGCCGGGCCCGGAGAGGGCCCGGCGGCGCCATCAGTGGTCATGGGTGTGGGGGTCGGATTCATGACCGGGATGATCGTGGTCATGGGGTCCATGGTCCCCGGTGTGATCGTGATCGTGGGCCTCAGGGGCGCTTTCATGGGTGTGGGGGTGCTTGTGCTCGTGGGTGTGCTCATGGGCATGCTCGTGGGTGTGCTCGTGAGCGTGCGTCGATCCGTCGGTGTGGGGGTGCTCGTGATCGTGGGTGTGGACATGGTCATGGGCGTGCAGATGCTTGTGCTCATGGTTGCCTTTCATCTCGACCTCCTTCCATGGGGAATCGGGGAAAAGTGGGAATCCGAATTGTCTATATCTTTATAATAAGTTTTGGCGGAGGGGATGTCAACCGTCGCCGAACAAGGAACCTGCCGAGAATTTCGGTTGAAATTAAAGCGCATCCCGCTTAGACTGAATAGGTTATGGACATGGTGGCAAACCCGACATAGAACATAGAGACATCCGAGGTTTCCGAATCCTTGGAAACCTCGAAGGCCTCTGACTCATGGACAATATGGATTCCACATCTCTTCGCTTTCTGGTGACGGACGAAGACCCGCTCCGAGCCGACGGCTGGCGCCGCCAACTGGCCGATGGCGCGCTATCGGCGTTGATGGACGGAGTGTCCATCGAGGTGACGGTCTGGACGCCGGACGATGCCCCCGAGCGGGTGGGTCGGGCCAGTAGCCGGGGCCGTCCCCTGGCCGTGGGGGTTATCGGGCTCCCCGAGACCGGGGACCTTCTGGAGGGCGCGGTCGCCATCCGACGCCGGGACCCGCGCATGGAGCTGATCCTGGTTACCGCCGGGACCGATCCCGGCTTTGCCGAAGCCGCCCGGCGCGTGCCCCCGGCGGATCGTGTTCGACTCCTGACGGGGACGGCTGAATCGGCCGGGCTGCTCCAGATGGCGGTCACCGCCGCCGCAAAGTGGCGGGCCGACGCCGCCCGGCGAGGCTGCCAGGCCATGCTCCATGCGTTTCTGTCGCATTATCCCGGCTTCGCTTTTGTCACCGATCTGGAAGGCCGATACCGTTACCTCAACCCGGCCGGACGGGCTGGCCTCGGGCTGACGGACGGAGGCTGGCGATGGCGGACCGACGCGGATATCTGGCCCGCGCACGCAGCCGGGCGCCGGGAGGCGGAGAACCACCGGCTCCGGGCGGGGGAACAGCCGGACGGGTCGGTGGAGTGGCTTCCTTTGACCGACGGCCCGGTCCGGCACCGGGTGATCCGGTTTTCCATCCCGGACGGCGGGCGGCCCCGGCTCCTGGCCGGCCTAACGATCCCCCTGGCCTGTGAGGGCGACCGGCCGGCCGTTCCCGCGGACACCGCTCCTGACGAAGAGCCCGGCGATCTGCCGGGTCTCCGGGTGGCCGAAGGACTTCAGCGGGTGGGGGGAGCGTGGCCCATGTATCTCGATCTGGTCCGGTTTTTCGTCAATGACAAGGCCCGTTTCGCCCGGCGGTTCCGGGAGATGATCTCCGGCGGGGATTTCGAAAATGCCCAAATCACGGCCCATTCCCTCAAAGGCTCGGCGGCGACCATCGGGGCTCACGACCTGAGGGCGGCGGCCTACGACCTGGAGATCGCATGCGGCAAGGCCACCGCGGATCAGATCGAGCCGGCCCTTTTGGCGGTGGAAGAGGCTCTTGCTACGCTTAAAGAGGCCTCCGAAACCCTGCTGGCGTCGGTTCCGGCCGACGATGAGGATTCCCGGACCGCGGCGGGAGATGAAAAGACCGCCGGAACGGAGCTGGACCTTGCCGGGTTGTTGACCCATCTCCACGAGCTGGACCGGAGCCTCGATGACTACGATCCCCTGCGGTCCGAGGCGATCATGACGGACATCCGGGCCGGATGGAACGAAAATCGCCTACCCGAGGCGGCCACATCGATGCTCCGGAATATCCAGACCCGAATGAACGGCTACCGGTTCGACGAGGCCAGGGAGACCCTGGCCCACCTGATTGCCCAACTGAACACCGGGGGAGGCGATGCCGGATCTCACATCGAGTAAAATCCTGATCGTCGATGACACCAAGACGAACATCGACGTCCTGATCCAGGCCCTCCGAAATGAATACCGCCTGGGAGTGGCCCTAACGGGGGAAAAGGCCCTGGACTACTGCCGGAGCCAGCATCCGGACCTGGTCCTGTTGGACATCCTGATGCCGGAGATGGACGGCTTCACCGTCTGCCGCCACCTCAAGGCCGACCCCGCCACCCGGGAGATCCCGATCATCTTCATTACCGCCATGGATTCGCCGGCGCACAAGACCCGAGGCTTTGCCGAGGGCGCCGTCGATTACATCGTCAAGCCCTTCGACATCCCGGAAGTCAAGGCCCGGGTCCGGACCCATCTGACCTTGCGCCAGACCCAGCGGGCTTTGCGGGACCAGAACGCGCTCCTCGAGGAAAAAGTCCGCCAGCGGAGCCGCGAGCTGGCTCAGATGCAGGAGGAGATCGTCGAACGCCTCGAACGGGCGGCCCGGTTCCGTGAACAGGACCGCTTTCCGACCTTCAGCGGCATCGGACCGTTTTGCCGGCTGCTGGCCCAGGCCGCCGGGTGTTCCGAAAGAGAGGCCGGGATCATCGGCCTGGCCGGAGCCATGCACGATGTGGGCAAAATCGGGATTCCGGATGATATCCTGGCCAAGCCGGAGGCGGCCCTCACCGAGACGGAACGGGAAACCCTGGCCCAGCATACGGTCATGGGCGCCCGGCTCCTGTCGGGCAGCAGCAATCCACTTCTGAAGACCGCTGAAGAGGCCGCTCTGACCCATCACGAAAGGTGGGACGGGAAGGGCTATCCCCATGGGCTGGCCGGGGCGGCGATCCCCTCCATCGGCCGGATCGTCGCGGTCTGCGATGCTTTCCATGAGGCGCTCAGCCGGAGCGGGTCCATGGACGCCGCCCTGAGCTCGGTTCGCCTCGGGGCCGGAACCCGGTTTGATCCCGAATTGGTGGACCGGCTCATCGAACGCCGAGCCGATTTGGTCCGGCTGGCCCGGGAAAACCGGATCCCGACGGGAGATCCATGAAACGGCGGTTCATGGCCTGCCTCTTCCTGGTGATTCTCCTGTCAACGCTCCTGACCGCGCTGCTGGTGACCGGCTACGCCCGGAACACCATCCGGGTGGTCTTAGACGAGTACGAGCGCTCCCTCTTTGCCCGGGTCCGAAACACGGTCATCGCCTTTGACAAGCTCCTGTTCACCCTGGAAAAGGAGATGAACGCCCACGCCCACGTCGCCATGGAAACGATAGCCGACCACGCCATGGCGTGGTCCGAGGCGGGAGGCGCGATTCCGCCGGGGCCGCCGGTGGACCGCCTGAAGCGGATCGCCGCCGACGTCGGGATCAACGAAATCTACATCATCGACCGATCCGGCACGGTGGTTCGGACCACCTTCGCCCCGGATATCGGATTCGACCTCTTCGGCATCGATCCCGAATTCACCGCCTTTCTCCAGTCGCTCTATGGCTCCGGGCGAGTTGCCCGTCAGCGAATCTCGGTTTCCAACAACACCGGGGCCATTATGATGTACATGTACCACAGCCCCGAGGGCAGCGATTACATTATTGAGATATCTCTTAAAGTCCGGGACTTTGTGACCGCCGCCTACTCCGATGACTATTATCGGTTCGTTTTCCAGGACTTCTTCCTCAACACCGTCCGGGAGAACCGCTACCTTACCGACCTGGACATCTATACCTCGACGGCCGTGGCCGGCTGGTCGATCATTCGCGAGGGAAAACCCTTTAAGGCGCCGTTGGAGCGGCTGGACCGGCTCCAAAAGGGGGGCACGGTCACCTTGTCGAAGGGGGAGACGGTTACCCGGTACACGATGATCCACCTGGACGACGAGGAGGCCGACTTCACCGACCGCCTCTATGTGGAGGCCGTTTTTGACTTCAGCCTTATGCGGACCTTTGCCCGGTCCGCGGTCCTGTTTTCGATCCTGCTGAGCGCGGCTTTGATCATCTTGATTTTCTTCTTCTTTTCCCGGCTTTTCAACGATTACGTGATCCGCCGGATCATGACCATTCACGAGGGGCTCCGGGAAGTCCGGGCCGGGCGGTACCAGACCGACCTGTCGGTGGGGGGCGATGATGAGCTGGCCCGGATCGGCGACGCCCTTTCGGCGATGACGGCCGGGATCGAGGCTCGGGAACGGGCTTTGAAGGAGAGTGAGGATCGGTATCGGCGGCTCAACGCGGAGCTGGAAAGCCGGGTGGCCGAACGGACCGCCGAGCTGGAGACCAGCAATCGGAAACTGTCGGATGCCATTTCCCGGGCCGAGGCGGCGGACCGGGCCAAGAGCGATTTCCTGGCCCGGATGAGCCACGAGATCCGGACCCCCATGAACGGGATCATCGGGACCTGCGACCTCCTCATGGGGCGGGGGCTCGACCGAAAAGGGCGGGAATATCTCAACATTATTCGGATTTCGGCCCGGTCTCTGCTGGGGCTGATCAATGACATCCTCGACTTCTCCAAAATCGAGGCCGGCCGGATGGAGCTGGAGTCGATCCCCTTCTCGCCGGCGGAGGTGGTCGAGGATGTCTGCGACCTCTTTTTCAAAAAGATCGCTGAAAAGGATACGGAGCTGGTGGTTGACCTATCGCCGAGCCTGCCCCGGCGGGTGATTGGGGACCCGTTCCGACTCCGCCAGGTGGTCACCAACCTCGTCTCCAACGCCTTCAAATTCACTGAGGGCGGAGAAGTCTGCATCACCGCCCAAATGGCCGAAGCCGACCCGGAGTCCATCCGCCTGAGGATCAGCGTCCGGGACACCGGCATCGGCATTCCACCGGAGGCCCGGGACCATCTCTTTGACGCCTTTCGACAGGCGGATGGGTCGGTGACCCGGCGCTACGGCGGCACCGGCCTCGGTCTGGCTATCTGCAAGCAGATCGTGGCGATGATGGGGGGCGAGATCTCCGTTGAGAGCGGTCCGGCCGGGGGAGCCAACTTCACCTTCACCGCCCGTTTCGGGCTCCCCGAAGGAGCGGAGCTCTCGGGTGATGACTGGGCCGTGCCGGTATCCGTTTTCGAGGGGCTGCAAGTCTTGGTTGTCGAGGACAACGACAAGGCTCGGGCCGTTCTTTGCCGGATGCTCGAACAATTCGGCTGCCGCACCGAGGGGGTCGGCTCCAGCGAGGCGGTGCTGGACCGTTACAGTGCTCCTGATTCCCCTTCGGCCGACCTGATCCTCATGGACTACCGACTGCCGGGGATCGATGGGATCACCGCCGCCAGGCAGATTAAGGGGTTCACCGACGTCCGGGTGCCGCCGATCATGATCATCAGCGGCTACATCCGGGACGAGGACATCGAGCGGCTCAAGTCGGCCGGCATCGAAAGCTACCTGACCAAGCCGGTCAAGCGGGCCGTGCTGGCCGACACCATCCGGGAGATTTTCGGGTATCATCGGGCGGCAGCCGCTGCCCCGGGGCCGGGCGAAGACGGCAAGGCCGCCGACCTGACGGAGGCTCGGGTGCTTCTGGTGGAGGACAACCCCACCAGCCAGCGGGTGATGGGCGACCTGCTCCGGTCGGCCGGGGTGACCGTAGAGACGGTCGGCGACGGCGCCGAGGCGGTGGAGCGGGTCCGGATGGATCGGTTCGATGCCGTCTTCATGGATGTTCAGATGCCGGGCATGGATGGGCTGGAGGCCACTCGGATCATCCGGACCGAAGCCCCGGCGAGTCTTCCCATTATCGCCATGACCGCTCATGCCACCGCCGGGGATCGCGAGCGATGCCTGGCGGCCGGAATGAACGGCCATCTGGCCAAGCCTGTTGACCGGAAAGAGCTGCTTTCGGCCATCAGACGGTTCATACCGGCCCTTGCTGACATCGAAGCGCCTGCCGAAGAGCCCTCGACAACCCCGGACGGGCTGCCCGATCGCCTCCCCGGGATCGACCTTGCTTCCGGGTTGACTCGGATGGGCGGTGACCCGGCAGGGTATGCGGCGGTCCTGGCCGGTTTCATCCGGGACCATGGCGAGGCGGTGGAGCAGTTGGCCGGGCTGATAGCAGACGGGGACCTCCGGACCGCCGCCGCCCGTGCCCACGGCCTCAAAGGGGCGGCCGGCAACGTTTCCGCCGTTGGTCTGGCCGAGGCCGCCCGGAATTTGGAAACGACCTGCCGGGGGGGAACGGCGCCGGCGCCCGAGATGATCGAGGCCATCCGCTGGGAGCTGGCCCGGGTCATCGTTTCAGCCGACCGGCTTGCGGACCTCATCCCCCCGGTTGAAACCCCGGCGGCGGTCGAGGATATGGCTGCCCGCGAGGCGGAGGAGCCGCCGGCCTTTCTCACTCTCCTGGAGGCCCTGCAGGCGGCCATCCAGGATCGTGATCCGGTGGCCTCCGGCGACATCATCCAGCAGATCCGGCGGGGTTTCTGGCTCGATGGCTTCGAGACCCTGCTCACTGATCTAGACGCACACATCCGCGACTACGACTTCGACGAGGCCCGGACCGTGCTCAGACAAATCCTCAGAACCCTGACATACACCCTCCCCCAGACGCGATAAGTGATAATGGATTTACCGTGAAACCGATCAGCGATTGCAAAGTCCTTTTGGTTGACGACACCAAAACCAACATCGATGTCCTCATCGGGGCGCTCCGGGATGACTGCAAGCTCGGCGTGGCCTTAGACGGGATCAAAGCCCTGGATTACATCCGCAAGCATCACCCGGACCTGGTTCTCCTGGATGTCCTGATGCCGGAGATGGACGGGTTCGCCGTCTGCCGCGAGCTGAAAGCCGACCCGGAGACCCGGGACATCCCGATCATCTTCATTACCGCCATGGAGGCCCCGGAGCACAAGACCCGGGGCTTTGAGATCGGCGCCGTCGATTATATCGTCAAGCCCTTTGATACCACCGAGGTCCGGGCTCGGGTCCGGACCCACCTCTCCCTCCAGGTGGCTCAGGCCGCCCTCCGGGAACAAAACGCGGTCCTGGAGGAAAAGGTCGCCGAGCGGACCCGGGAGCTTGAGGAGACTCAGATGGAGATCATCGAGCGGCTGGGGCTCGCCGCTGAATACCGGGACGAAAAGACCGGAAACCACGTCAAGCGGGTGAGCCGTTATGCCGGGCTTTTGGGAGATGCGGCCGGGCTGGACCGAAAAGCCTGCAAGACCCTGTCGCTGGCCTCCACCATGCACGATGTCGGCAAGATCGGAATCCCTGATGCCATTCTCCAGAAGCCGGGGCGCCTTACCCCCCAAGAGTACGAAGCCATCAAGACTCACACCACCATCGGCTCCCGCCTCCTGGCCGGCAGCCGGCATGAGCTGCTGAAAAGCGCCGAGGTGATCGCCCGGACCCACCATGAATGGTGGAACGGCAGGGGGTACAATATCGGCCTCGACCGCGACCGGATTCCCATCTTCGGCCGGATTGTCTGTATCTGCGACGTCTTTGACGCCCTCATCTCCGACCGGCCCTACAAGCGGGCCTGGACGGTGGAGGCGGCCTTTGACGAGATCCGGCGGGGCAGCGGGACTCACTTCGACCCCGAGCTGGTGCAACTCTTCCTTGCCCTCGATTCCCACATCCGGGAAATCATCGATCATCTGAGCTGACCCCCCCCCGTCAACCGGCCTGAGCGGTTTGACATTACCGGAGAATTCCTCTAAAAGTAAACGGGTTACGCCGGGTCCCGGACCCGAGCGACCATCAACGGTAACGATCACAACAGATATTGGAGGCGAGACGATGTACCGCGTCATGATTCGGGACAACATGGCGCCGGTGGCCCGGGAGATCCTCGAGGCCGCCGGCGAGATCGAGGTGGTGGTGGACAATGATCCGGAGACCCGGGACCCGGCGGCCCTGGCGAAAATCATCGGTGATTTTGACGGGCTGGCCCTGCGCAGCGGGACTCGGGTGACCGAAGAGGTCCTCGACGCCGCCCCCCGGCTCAAGGTGATCGGCCGGGCCGGCGTCGGAGTGGACAACATCGACGTTCCCGCCGCCACCCGGCGGGGGGTCGTGGTCATGAACGCGCCGGGGGGCAACACGGTGACCACCGCTGAGCACGCCCTGTCGATGATGCTCGCGCTGGCCCGGAACATCCCCCAGGCCACCGCTTCCGTTCGGGCCGGGCGCTGGGAGAAAAAAACCCTTGGCGGGGTGGAGATTTCCGGCAAGACCCTCGGGATAGTGGGCCTGGGGAACATCGGCCGGGTGGTGGCCGCCCGGGCCCGGGGGGTGAGGATGTCGGTGATCGCCGCTGATCCGTTTGTCACCGCCGAGGCCGCCCGGGCCCTCGAGGTGGAAATGGTCGAGCTCGATGAGCTCCTGGCCCGATCCGATTTCATTACTCTCCACGTCCCCCGCCTCAAGGAGACGGTCAACCTGATCAACACCGAGACCCTTTCCAAAATGAAGCCGGGCGTCCGGATTATCAACTGCTCCAGAGGGGATGTGGTCAACCTCGACGACCTCCACGCGGCGGTGGAATCAGGCCAGGTGGCCGGCGCGGGCCTGGACGTTTACCCCAGCGAGCCCCCCGATCCGGCGATGCCGATTCTTCAGAATCCCCGGATCATCTTCACCCCCCATCTGGGGGCGAGCACCGGGGAGGCCCAGGTCAACGTGGCCCGGATGATCGGGGAGCAGATGGCCGCCTGCATCCTCAAAGGGGTCATCACCAACGCGGTCAACTTCCCATCCATCTCCCGTGAGATGATGGAGCGGATGCGGCCCCACCTCGATCTGGCCGAAAAGATGGGCTCCCTCATGGGCCAGCTTTTGACCCGAGCCCACGACATCACCATCAGCTACGGCGGCGAGGTGGCCGAGCTGGACACTCGACCCCTGACCCACGCGGTCCTGAAGGGGTTCCTCGGGGCCTTTACCGACGCCCCGGTCAACGCGATCAACGCCCCGGCCATGGCCCGGGACAAGGGGATCGGCGTCCGGGAAAGCAGCAGCGGGGAACGAGGGGATTTCACCGGGCTCATCCAGGTGAAGCTTGAGGACCATGACGAGCAGCCCGACGAGATCTGGGGGACCATCTACGAGGGGAAGTATCCCCGGCTGGTCCGGATCGGCAAGACCTACATGGACGCCATCCCCGAAGGCTCCATGATCGTTATCCAGAACATCGACCGGCCCGGCGTCATCGGCAACGTGGGGACCACCCTGGGGCGATACGATCTTAACATCGGCCGGTTTCAGCTCGGCCGGCGAGGAGATCGGGCCATCTGTCTGGTCAACATCGACAGCCCGGCCGAAGAGGAGACCCTCGAAGCGCTCCGGCGCCTGCCCAACATCCTTTCCGCCCGACAGGTCAATCTGGGTCCCATTCGCTGACCCGCACCGAACGCTTTACATTCTGTAAAAAAAATTGACGGGCCGGAATCGGCGGATAGGGGCGACCGGAAGGTCGCCCTTACCGGCCGGTTCCGGCCCTTTTTGTTTTAGCGCGTCCGTGGAAATGGCAAGCTTATGGGAAATTGGCCGCGTGCTGGCACGTGTGTTGCAACTCCGATGAGCAACATTAAACACCGTGCGGACCGTTTGGAGAGGTCCATCGGCCCGGCGATAAACCCGTCGATGGGGAAGGAGATGCATCATGAAGACCAGTACCCTTTCAATTGTCGCGTGTCTGCTCGCGGTTGCGATCATTGGTGGCCCTCCGTCCGTGATCCCGGCCGGCGCGGAGGACACCCTCCACTACAGCGCCTCGGCCCAGATTTACGAGGCATTCGGTCAGCTTCGGCTGAATGCGTTCACCCAGGAAACCGGCATCGAGGTCGATCTCTTTGTCTGCTCTTCAGGTTCGGCCCTCCACCGCCTGCTCAGCGGCGTCAGCGACCTGGCATCCAGCACCCGGGGACTTTACTACCGATACAAGGAAAGCGGGTACATGGAAATCCCCTTTTGCAAGGACCCCTTAGCGGTCATCGTCAATGCGGAAAACCCGGTGAAGGGCCTCACCGATCTGGATGTCCGGCGAGTCTTTTCCAAAGAGGTAACCAACTGGCGCGAGATCGGCGGGCCGGATGCTCCCATTGTGGTGGTGGTGCCTGGAAAGGGAACGGCCGCCTACAAGAACTTTGATAGGCTGGCCATGGACCGGAAGGAGATCCAGTATGATTTCATGAGCAACCTTTCTACTCAGGTCATTCCGGCGGTGGAGCAGTTTCCACTGGCCATATCCTTTATCTCACACGGCAGCGCCATTGAGCATCCGAATGTTCGGGCCATCTCGGTCGATGGGCGATCCATCAAGGATGCGGACTACCCCTATTTCCAGACCTTCTACTACTTCACCCAGGGAGCCCCCTCCGGTGCGGCCAAGGCATTTATCGATTTCACCCGTTCCGAGAAAGGGGTGGATCTGATGAAACAAAAAGGCATGATCCCCATCAACACCCCGTAGTATCGTTGTATCAAGCGCGTTCGCCTGAAAGCTTTTGCTGGGGCCCTCCGGATGACTGGACGGCCCCGCTTTTTATGGGCTGTGCTTTACACACACTTGACACCGGCTGGAGAACCAGGGCGGCCGCAAGGGCCGCCCCTACCATAAGCGGGC
>CAYNGG010000054.1:0-13930 GCA_964396575.1 uncultured Desulfobacteraceae bacterium
TACTTGCGGCGGTGGCCGTACCCAAATTCTTTGATATGCAGGTGACTGCCAGAAAAAAAGCGATTCAGGGAGCCGTCGGCGAGCTCAATGGCCAGTTGAGCATGGCTTTTGCTCAGAATGTTTTGGAAGGGGGGGCAGTTGGAGCCTATACCGGCTTCGATGTGGGCCATTGGGATGATTTTCAGTTTGACACTGAACCTACCAACGCGAACCCCGACAATGCTAGTCAGATCTACATGACGGATTTCCCGACGGATATTCATGCGATAAGTTGGGTTGATGGCGATTCTGGAAGGCCAGGTAGATATACTCTTCCATAAAAATCTTGGAAATGCTCCGAAAAGATATGGATAAACTCATCAAGGAGCGTAGTGGCAATTCCGGACATTGCTGAGGCATAGGTTCTTAGGTTGGAGGGCAAATTGATCAGGCGAAAACCGCGGGATGGCTGAAATCCGCGGTTTTCGTTTGTGGTTATAGATAGGAAGTATCCAAAGATCGCTCTTTTTAAGCTGATTTG
This sequence comes from uncultured Desulfobacteraceae bacterium, assembly GCA_964396575.1. Classification (GTDB taxonomy): domain Bacteria; phylum Desulfobacterota; class Desulfobacteria; order Desulfobacterales; family JAABSP01; genus CAYNGG01. Next base: position 521 of record CAYNGG010000054.1, read on the forward strand.
ATCATCTGTCTTGATACAAGAATCGATGTAAGCAAGAGTTGCTTCAAGGTCTCCAGGATATGTGTTTAAGTATTGATGGTAATGATTCTTGGCTTGTTTCCATTTTCCTTTTTCTCGATAGATATCCCCTAATGCATGGTGTAGCTCAGGCAACTTATAGACATCTTTATCGATATGCCTTCCCCGGTTGATTTCACGTTCCGCCGCTTTAAACCTTTTCATTCTTACATAGATTTGCGCTAGCGTTACATGAAAACGGGAAAGCAACTGAGGTCTATTTTCCAATGCCATGGCATGTCGCAAATTCTCCTGAGCCTGTTCCAGATGGCCCCTTTTCAAATGGGCTACGGCGAGTCCGTGCCATGCTCTGGACATATCAGGATAGATTTTCAGGCATTGAAGGAAGTATTTTTCCGCGTTATCAAAATTTCCTTTGATCATTTCGTATTTGCCCAGATTGTAAGCGGGAATGGCCTCGGTCCGAGGATTCATCGCGGTTTCCATTTGGCTGGCCGAACGCATCATTTGGATACCCTCTTCAAGCTTTCCCGCCCTGATTAAAGCGGTTGCCATATTGACCTGCGCCACTTTCCTCCCCGGCGCCTTCTTCTGAGCATCCGTCCAGAGCGATAAATCGTCTTTCATGATGATATTATAAAGGTAGGTCGTATGGGATTGGGCGACCAGAAGAAAAACGACGACACCGGAAACCAAAATCGGCAGGGCTTTCTGGTACGAAAAATATCGACAGACGTAAAATAGAAGGATGCTCACAAAGAAAAAAAGGAAGGTTGACGGCAGGTAGTTTCGGTGCTCGTAGATCAGCTCAAGGGGAATGATCGACCCTTCAATGAGATGATTGATAAAGAAAAACAGGATGCTGTAGGATAATAAGGGGCGTCTGTGCGCCATCCGGATGGCGCAGCCCAAAATGGCCAGAATACCCAGGATCGACAGAGCCGTTGTCCATGGATCGAACAGGCCGGTTGAAATCGGGATGTCATGAATGAGGCTGAAATGCCGGCCGACGGGGTGGAACAGCCATAACAGGTACAAAAAGAACACCCGACTCTCGGTAAGGAGCCGTTCTTCCAGTGTAAACGGCCGATCTTGGTAGTTTTGAAGGAGAGAGTGAAAATTGGTGTAAAGCTCACCAATCAGCGCCACAACGGCAATCAACAGCAGTAAGTGTAACCCGACCTTTTTCCATACCCGCTTAGAAATTCCCTGAATTACAATCATTTCATAAAGATAGAGGCTTACCGGGAGCATGGCGGCATTCTGTTTGCTGGCCATGGCGGCCAGGCCGGAAACCGCGCAGCCGACAAAAAAGCTGATTTGGATAGCTTTCCGTTGAACGGTCCTCCCTTTGACGTACAGGTACATGGCCAGAATGTAGAACATCGCGGCCAGGCTGGCCATCCGCTGGACGATGTACGTAACGGCGGTGACCTGGATCGGATGGGTCGCCCACAAAAAGGTGGCCAGTATCGCTATCGAATACGCGCTGTCCCGGGGGGATAAATCTTTTCCATAGTATCTCAGGGTGTTATACAAAAGCAAAAACAGCAAAACGGCGGAAAGGTAGTGAATGGCGAAGTTGACGACATGATAGCCGAAGACCGATTTTCCGCCGAGATAATAGCTCAGCGCGAGGGTAAAGTAGGAGAGGGGGCGTTTGATCTTCGACTGGCTGAGATCGGTGCCGTGGAAGCTCTTTTTGAGCTCATCCCACGTCAGCATTTTGGGATGAACATTGGGATTATCGACGATATTCGGGTAATCATCGTAATGAAAGGATGATTGGAAACTGTTTCCGTAAATAATGATAAGGAACAGAAACAGCGTAATAAAGGTGAAGGCATAGCGCGTGACATCGGGGAAGCGCTCCTTGAGATCGATTCCCCGGTTCCAGATCGTCATGAGAAGATGGTTCTTTTCATCCAGGGTCAGTTGATGTACAGATGGACCGTCGCATACTGTTTATCCTCGACGACCTCGTAAACGCTCACCGGTTCGCGCTTTCCCTTGGCGATAATCGAATCCAACGCATTTATCTCGAAGCTCCCGGCAACCTGTATAAATGTGTTTTCGGAGATGAGGATCTGGCCGGGACGGGCCGCTGAGCAGATGCGGGCGGCGGTGTTGACGGTATCCCCGATAACGGAATAGCTCATGGTCCGGGTCGATCCGATATACCCGGCAACCAGGGAGCCGGTGTTGATCCCGATACCCACCTGAATCCGGTCCTCCGGAGGCCGGAGATTGTTGAGCTCGATCAGGGTGGCTTGAATGTCAATGGCCGCTCGGACGGCCCGGGCGGCTCCATCCTCGTGGACAATGGGGGCTCCCCAGAGCACCATGATCTCGTCTCCGATGAACTTGTCCACGGTCCCTTCGTGAAGAAAAACAATCTCTACCACCTCTTCGAAATACTCATTCAGCATCCGTAACACGTCGCTCGCGTCCATGAATTCGCTCATGGCCGTGAAATTCCGGATATCCACGAACATGACGGTGGCGATTCGGCTGCTTCCTCCTTTTTCCACATCGAGCTTTCCGGTGGCGACCATCTCCGCCAGGTCCGGCGAGAGCAGCCTCTGGAATCGGCGCCGGGTCTCCTCCTCTTCCCGAATCCGGCGGGCCGCCTCCTTCTGGGCGGTGACGTCCTTGATTGTGCAATCGAAAAATGTCATATTGGGTTGACTGCCGGCGTGAGCCAGCCGGGCCGAGAGCAGACCCCAGAACTCTGATCCATCGAGGCGCTTGAGTGGGATTTCGATCCAGGATATGCCGCTTTCCGACAGGAGTGTATCGACAATCGATCTGGCGCTGTCTTCGTCCATAAAGATATCCGCCAGGCACATCCGCAGGACATCCGCTTCCCGTTCCGCTCCCACCATTTCCAGAAACGCCGGATTGGTCATCAAAAAGAGTCCATCCACATCGGGAGCGGTCCGGACGACGCCGATGGGCAGGTTCTGGATGAGGGTCCGATATCGCTCTTCGCTTTTCCGGAGCGCATCCTCGGCCTGCTTTCGAGTGTTGATGGTGTACTGGGCATGGGAGCCGAAAATGGCCAGAATACACAGCACGATCACTCGGGTCTGGGTTTCGACCGCATCCGTTCCCCATAAAAGCTCAGATAAAGGAAGGCTCCCCTTAGTGACAAACGCCATGAACGATTCGATGGACCAATAGACCACCGCGAGACCGATGGCAATCAGCCCCATGTGATCGGTCAGCTTCATTCCCGTTTTTGAAAGTGGTTTCATCGGCGATCGGGTCGTGGAGCGGTTAAGAGAACGTAATGAAAACGGGCAGCTTGCGCCATTGGGTCGGGAATCCGTTTTTTTCGCCAGAATCTGTTTTCGCCTGAATCGGACGATCAGGTGGATCGGCCGCTGCTGCCCATTAACATGCCGGACATGAAAAACGACATCATTTTCAGGCCTTCGCATGCCAGTTATTCCAAATGATAAGCGTTGATGCCGGGATTGACAACAAAAAAACGGACGATGGCGTCAAGGAAGGATTCAACCCGGCCATCGATGTGACTTTCTCCCGGCTCGGTTGTATATCATAATGACGGACGAATCTGACAGGCGGCTCATCCGGCGGGTCCAGGAAGGGGACATCGGCGCTTTTGGCGCCCTGGTGCGGATCTACCAAATCCGGATTTTCAATCTGGCTCTCCGGATGACCGGCAGTCAACCGGATGCCGCCGATCTGACGCAGGAGACCTTCCTTCGAGCCTTTCAGTCGATCGGTAAATGCCGGCCGGAGGGGCCCTTTTATCCCTGGCTCTATACGATCAGCCTGAATCTGATTCGAAATGATCTCAAGCGCCGGCGGCTCAGACGATCCATTGAAGGGGCGCCCTTTTTCGAGCAGACGGCCGCGGAAGGCGATACCCCGGAAGCTTCGCTGGCCCGGCGGGAATCGGAGAGAGCGGTTCAGGCGGGGCTGATGAAGGTGCCGTTTCGGCTCCGGGCCGCGGTTGTGTTACGATATTACCAGGACCTGCCCTTCAGGGAGATTGCCGGAATTCTGGGGATCTCCCAGGGGGCGGTCAAACAGCGGGTCTATCGGGGATTGGAGAAGCTGAGGGAGATCCTGGATGAATCGAGATAGGCGGCAATGTGGGAACCTGAAAAGATTGGCTCGACGGATTCGGACCACACCCGCTCACTTGCCTCCGGCTGATCTGATCGATCGGACCATGGCGGCGGTGAGGGCAGCGGACCGGACGGCCAGGCCCTATGCTTCCGACCGTCAGCCGAGCTTTTCCCAATGCCGGGAATTGGCAATCTATTGTTATGGTGTTGCCGCGGTTCACCTCGCCTTTGCCATAATTTTCGGGTATGTCTGGCTCAACTGCCACGTCTTTTCCCGTTTTCATCTCCCCCCGTGGCTTGCCTTTCAGCCGGCCGGGTGGCTGCTGGCCGCGGCGCCGCCGGCTGCCGTCGGCTGGATCGTTTCCCGAAAGCACCACGGTTTTCCGGGCGTTATCCGGTGGTTGATTGCCGGGTATATGGGGTTTTTTCTGGCAAACGGGCTGTGGACTTACTATAATGCGACGACGGCGGTGGCATTGCAGGGGGCATTGACCTATATGGCCGCCGGCCTTTCCGTCGGATTCATCTTGAGATCCCGTGTACTGGCGGGGCGGGACGCAAAATGACGCGAACCATGAAGAACAACCCGAAAACGCGGACCCTCTCCGGGGGATTCACCCTGGTCGAGACGGTTGCCGTGCTGGTGCTTCTGGGTATCATCAGTCTGATGGCCGTCAGTCGCTATCCGAACCGGCACACGGATCTCATCGGCGAGACGGCGATCTTGAAATCCCATCTTCGATACGTTCAATTGATGGCACTCGCCAACGACGAGGCGACCTACGGGATGGACTTTAGCGCGGACGAGTACGTTTTGTTTAAAGACGGCGCCCCGGCCACGACCTCGCTGCCCAATGAGGCGTCATCCACCCATTCATTTCCCGCCGGGGTGACTCTGACGGCGGGCACCGGGACGATGGGGTTCGATCAGTGGGGCAGTCCCGGCGGCTCGGACTACGTCGTCACCTTGTCCCAGAGCGGAGAGACCCGGTCGATTACCGTGGTCCGGGATACGGGGTGCATTCGGTGAGACCCGTCAACCGGCATTCCGTGGGCATGACCCTTCTGGAGGTGATATTGACCCTGGTGATTGCCGCTATCCTCGGGACGATGATCCATGCGGTTATGGGGGAAAGCCTCAATCGGGGCAATGTTCCCATGACCCAGATTCACGATACCCTGGCGCTCCATTCGACTCTGGAGCGGGCCCGAACCGATTTCAACGCCGGACTCAAATGGCAGCCGTCCAATACCTACGGAACGGATACCCGGGTTTTTCCAACGAGCGGCGGGACGGCGGCCTACCGATGCACGACCGCTGGCGTCAGCGATTCAACCGAGCCGACCTGGCCGGCGGCCGGCTCCGTGACCGACGGTTCGGTAACCTGGGAGCGGGTTGCCGGCGCAACCCCGGTGATCGAAGCGTTCAAGGCCAATGTCGAGGCCAAAAGTTATGGCACAGGCTATTCCGTATCCGCCGATTATATTAAGTTTGAGAAGGACCCCGCTCCACCGCCGGGCGTGGATCTCTGGAATGAGGCGCCGATTTCCCCGACCAATGACATTTTAAAAGTGACCCTCACCGACGATACCGACGAGGCCCTGACCGCGCTCTTCGTGGCTGAATAGGCGGGGCTGGAAAGGCGAGCAGATGACCGATCAAAAGGGGTTCAGCCTGGTGGAGGTGGTGGCCACATTGACCATCGTCGGGGTTATCAGCGCCATTGCCGGCCTCGGAATGGTTCAGATGGTCAACGGCTTCGTCTTTTCCCGGGAAAACACCGAGGCCGTCCAGACCGCTCAGATGGTCTTGCTCCGGCTGTCCAAGGAGCTGCGGTCGGCCGACGAGATCACCAGCGGAAGCTCGACGGAGCTCGAATGGACCGGCCACAACCCCGTCCAGGCGTTCAGGGTGTACCGGAATGGGACCTCGCTGATGCTTGAAACCGGGGGCAGCGCCAGGATTCTGGCCGAGGGGGTGATCGACCAGGCGGATTCCTTCAGGCTGAGCTACCTTGAATCCTTCGATCACACCGGGCCGGACACGAGCTACACCGCCGAGACGGAGATGATCGAAATCGAGCTGGTCCTCGCCGGTGCCGGAGATGTCCCAATGGAATTTTCCTATCATGTCTCTTTACAGAAATCCGAATAACCGCTATGAAATCCGTGGGACCGGACGCGGGCAGCGGGGCGCCGTCCTCCTCGGGTTGATCGTGGTTATCACCATCTCGGCGGTCCTGCTGGCGGCCATGGTCACGGTCCGAACCTCCGCTATTTACGGGGACCTGATGTTCAACCGGTTCCAGACCGCCGTTTATCTGGCCGAAGCAGGAGTGGCTATTGTCCGCGCCGAAAAGCTCCCCGCAACGACCGACCGGATTTACCAGCTACAGCCGGAAGGGCGGATGGAAGTGACGGTGGACGCCGAATGCCGTGAGATCACCGCCATTGGGAAGGTCAAGCCGGGAACCGCCTACGAGGCCGGCCGGACGGTGACCGTGCCGTATGTCCCGGAGGCCGAGGGCGTGGTGGTGGACAACGGCTATGCCGAGTTTTCCACCCCCGTTGGGACTTGGCTGAGCTCCAGTGAGGATGGCTCCTATGCCTGTGACTCCCTGAGTACGATAACCACCGACGCCAAGGCGATATGGCAGCCGAATCTCCCGGCGGCGGGCACCTATCAGGTCTATGCCTGGTGGCCGGACGACTCCGCGGCGGCCACAGATGCCCCTTACACCATCAATTATGACGGCGGGAGCGTGACGGTCCGGAAAGACCAAAGAACAAATGGCGGGCAATGGGTGTTGCTCGACGACCGGCCCTTTGCGGCCGGCACCGGGGGGACCGTGACCCTTGTCCGGGAAGCCGACGGCACGCAAACCTGGGCCGATGCCGTAAAATTCGTTTTACAGTGAAAACGGAGCAGATCGACATGATGACCCGAACAACAAGGAAGAGCTTATGACTTATGAGACGGTATTGACCGAGGTGGCGGAAGGAATTGGCACAATTACCCTCAACCGGCCGGACAAGTACAACACGTTTAGCTCCCGGCTCGCCCGGGACCTCAACGGCGCTCTAAAGGCCATGGAGGCCGACGAGGCCGTCCGGGTTGTGGTGGTCAAGGGGGCGGGGAAGGCGTTTTCCACCGGCATTGATATCAGCGAGTTCCCCGGCAAGTCCCCGTCGGAATACCAGGCCTGGATATCGAGCATGGATGACATGCACCTGACCATCGCCGATATGGGCAAGCCGGTGATTGCCATGGTCCACGGCTATGCGGTGGCCAACGGCGCCGGTCTCATGGCGGCGGCCGATTTCGCCTTTGTCTCCGAAAGCGCCAAGATCGGCACCACCGCCATCAACGTCGGTCTGCTCTGCACCGGCCCGATCATCCCCATGAGCGGGACCCTGGGCAAAAAGAAGACCCTGGAGATGCTTCTGGCCGGGGATATGATCGACGCCGCCGAGGCCCACCGGCTGGGGCTTGTCAACCGGGTGGTGCCCGACGATGATCTCGAAGCCGAAACGATGGCCTTTGCCCGGCAGCTCGCCGGCAAAAGCCCCATGGCCATCCAAATGGGCAAGGCCTTTTACTATCGGATGATCGACATGCCTTATCGGCAGCGGTTTGCCTTGAACGCCGAGGTCTTTGCCCGTCTCTGCACCACCGAGGACGCCGCCGAAGGGGTCGCCGCTTTTTCCGAAAAGCGGGCTCCTCAGTGGAAGGGGAAATAGCGTGGAGCCGACGATGACCGACTTCCGCATCTCCGATCCGCTGCTCCGGCGCCTGGTCTATGCCATCGGGATCATGGGGGTGATCGCGTTCGGGTTCTACACCATGAGCCTGTTGAAAGACGCCATCGTGGTTACCCTGAACGTCCTGACCCCCTTTATGGCGGCGTTTCTGGTGGCCTACATCCTGGCGCCGGTGGTTATTGCCCTGCAGCAACAGCTTAGGCTCGGGCGGATCATGGGAACCCTGGTCCTCTATCTCATCATCTTTGTCTTGATTTTCCTGCTGCTGGCGTTTCTCATCCCCAAGGTGATCTCGGAGCTCCTGGCCTTGATCGAGATCATCAAGAGCGCTTTGCCCGGCCTGTTAAGATGGATTTCGGACCACCCCTATCTCAAGGTTGACCAGGACCTGATCAACACGATCCAGTCGCGAATCCAGGATATCCAGATCGATTTCGAAAAGCTGGCGGCCACGATCATCCCCGGCCTGAAGCGGCTGGCCAGCGGCGGAGTCGAGGCGTTCGGCATCGCCACCCGAGGGATCTTCAGCGGGGTCGGCTCGGTGGTCGGTTTCTTTTCCTTCGTGATTTTCGTGGGCATTATCAACTTCTACCTGATCATCGACTGGGAGAAGATCCGCCCGATCATCCGGAAGATGGTCCGGCCCAATCACCGTAAGCGGACCTTCGAGATCCTGGACAAAGTGAACAACGCCGTGGGCGGGTTTCTGCGGGGTCAGATCACCGTCTCGATCATCGTCGGCTCCCTGTTTGCCATCGGGCTGTTTTTCATGGGCTTTACCGGCTTTCCGGCCCTCCGGAATTACAGTATCCTCATCGGGACGGCGGCGGCCATCGGCGGCTTTATCCCCTATCTCGGCGCTCTCATCGGGGTAACGCCGGCCATCCTTATTATCCTGCTGACCGGCGGCGTCACCTGGTCGGTGAAGCTGATTTCCCTGCTGGTGGTTATCGGGATCTTTGCCGCCATCCAGGCCATCGAAGGATTTGTCCTTCAGCCCAAGATTGTCGGCAAGGGGGCGGGGCTCCATCCGCTGGTGGTCATGCTGGCCCTTATCGCGGGGGCCCAGTTCGGGATCGGAGGGATGATCGTGGCGGTCCCGCTGGCGAGCATCATCCGGGTCCTGGTGTTGGAATTCTACTGGAAGCCCATTCTCCAGCGGGAGAGCGAAGCGCCCGCCGGGGAGCCACTTGCTCAGCACGGCGATTCGACTGCCTAACGTAAAAGGAGATGGCGATGATTACAGCCAAGGATATCATGACAAAAGAAGTGGTCAGCGTCGCTCCGGCCACGGAGATCACAAGGGCGGCCCGGCTGCTGCTGAGCCATCACATCAACGGCCTGCCGGTGGTCGATAGCAATCAGAAGCTGGTGGGCATTCTCTGCCAGAGCGATCTCATCGGGCAGCAGAAACGGCTTTCCCTTCCCTCTTTTTTTACCTTTCTGGACGGGTTCATCCCCCTGTCCTCGATGAAAGAGATCGAAAAGGAGATCGAAAAGGTCTCCGCGACCACGGTGGAGCGGGTGATGACCCCGGACCCGGTGTCCGTGGAGCCCGACACCGACATTCACGAGCTGGCCTCGTTGATGGTCGAAAAGAATTTTCACACCCTGCCGGTGGTGGACAGAGGAAAGCTGGTGGGGATCGTGGGCAAGGAAGACGTCCTGAAAACCATCGTCTCCGAGCAGCTCGATAGCTGAATCCCCCAACATCTGAAGCGGAAAAGGTTAAAAATATGAGCTTTCAGCGGATCGCCTGTTGTATCGATTTTTCGGAAAACGCGGATGCCGCCTTTCTGACGGCGGTGGAGATGGCGGAGCGCAACCGGGCCAGGCTCTCGTTGATCCACGTGGTGCCCCCGGAGGTCAACCCGGTCCTCACCGACACCGGCCCGGGGTTTTCCGACGACGACCAGCGCTCCCTGATCCAGCGGATCGAGGAGCGGATGGCGGCGGAGTACGGCGCCCGGATCAGCGAGGGGGTGGACTACGAGCTAGTGGTCTCCGACGGCCACGTCTCCAGCGAGATCATCCGGCATCTCACCGAAAACCAGATCGATCTCGTGGTCATGGGATCTTACGGCCTCACCGGCGTGGGCCTGGTGGTCTTCGGCAGCGTGGCCAAGCGGGTGGTCCACAAAGCCCCCTGCTCGGTGATGATTGTCCGCCCCAAAAGCGAGTCACCCGACGAAACCTGAGCCGGCCCCTACTTGATGTACCCGGCCCGCTCGAGGTAGAGGAGCACCTCCTGGGCCGATTCGTCCGGGGTCATGTCGGTGGTGTCGATAAAGACCTCGGGGGCGTCGGGCGGCTCGTAGGGGTCGTCCACGCCGGTGAAGCCCTGGATGAGCCCCGCCCGGGCCTTGGCATAGAGCCCCTTGCGGTCCCGGCTTTCGCAGATGTCGATGGGGGTGGCCACATGGATCTCCACGAACCCGCCGGTGGTCTCGATCATTCGCCGGATCTGCCGTCGGGTGGAAGCATACGGGGCAATGGGGGCACAGATGGCAATCCCCCGGTTCTTGGTGATCTCCGAGGCCACAAAGCCGATCCGCCGGACGTTGATGTCCCGGTGCGCCCGGGAGAATCCCAGCTCGCTGGACAAGTTCCGCCGGACGATATCGCCGTCCAGGAGCGTGACGGGCCGCCCGCCCATCTCCAGAAAACGGGCGTAGAGGACCTTGGCGATGGTCGATTTCCCCGCCCCGGACAACCCCGTGCAAAAGACCGTAAACCCCTGCCGGTATCGCGGCGGATACGCCCCCTCGAGCACCTCGGTCACCTCGGGAAAGGCATACCATCGAGGAACCCGTTTGCCCATCCGGAGCCGGGCGTGGAAATCGTCGTTGGTCATGGACCTCGGCGTGTCCCCCGGCGCCACCTCGCCCCTCGGCATGTAGGCGTCTTCATCCTCCACATAGACTATCTCGTCAAAGGGGACGATCTCGATCCCGAGATCCTCGGCGTGGGCCGCCGCCAGCTTCTGAGCCGCGTCGGGCGAGTAAAACGGCGGCTGCCCGTCGGTCGGAAACGGCGAGGCATGGTGTCGGCCGATGATGAAGTGGGTACAGCCGTAGTTTTTCCGGAGAATGGCGTGAAGGAGGGCTTCACGGGGGCCGGCCATCCGCATGGGGAATGGCAGGAGGCTGAGCAGCATCATGTTGGGCGGGTAGCGATGGCTGACCCCCAGGTAGCAGCGAATCCGGGTGTAGGCGTCGATGTCCCCGGGGCGAACCCGGCGGACTACCGGGTGGAGAAGGAGGTTCGCCCGGGCCTTGGCCATGGCCCGGAGCGTCATCTCGAACGCCGGCCGGTGAAGGGGGCTTCGGGTGTGAAATCCGATGACCCGGCGCCAACCGAGCTTCCCGTAGAGGGTCCGGATTTCCCGAGGGGTATGGCGCAGCCGGCGGAAAGCGAAGTGGATTGGATACTGCAAGCCCTCCACCGACCCCCCTATGTAAACCGCCGCGACCGATTCCCGGAGCGCTTCCACGCCGGGATGAGCCGGATCGGCGGTCCCGTAAACGGCCTCGGCCTCACGGTCCCGGTCGGGGGTCCAGATATCCTTTATCCTCAAGACCGCGATCATGAACCCTTCGTTGTCCCGGAGGGCCACCGAGTCTCCGGGTGAGAGGCCGGCGGCCACCTCCTGGGGGACATCCATGACCACCGGCAGGGGCCAGAAGGTTCCGTCGGCCAGCCGCATCCGGTCGAGGACCGAGTCGTAATCGGCCCGCCCCATGAAACCGGTCAGCGGGGAATAGGCTCCGTTCAACAGCATTTCCAGGTCGGAGACCTGCCGGCTGTTCAGCGTGATCGACTCGAAATCCCGGCTGGCCTCCCGCAGCTCGGCCGCCCGCTCCTCATCGACAATCCGGTGAACCAGAACCCCGCCGTGAGGCAAAACGCGATCGGTGTCCATTCTATCCCTCCCCGGCCGCCGCGGCCAGCCGCTCGATGATCCGATCTTGATCCTCAGGGGTGAGATAAGGGTGCATGGGGAGACTGAAAATCCGCTCGGACAGGGATTCGCTCACCGGAAAATCCCCCGGCCGGCATCCGAGACCGGCAAACGCCCGTTGAAGGTGGAGCGGCTTGGGGTAGTAGATCGCCGTGGGCACGCCGTCGGCCCCGAGCCGCTCCCGGATTCGGTCCCGGATCGCCCGGCTTTCCACCAGTACCGAATACTGGGCCCAGGCGCTTTGCCGGCCCTCGGTCACCGTCGGCGGGGTCACATTGATCCCGGCCGCCCGGATGCCCGCCGTGTACCGGTCGGCCGCCGCCCGCCGGCTTTTGAGCTCCTCGTCGAAAATCTCGAGCTTGGCCAGGAGCACCGCCGCCTGGAGAGTGTCAAGCCGGCCGTTGATGCCGGTCCGGACGTTTTCATACTTGTCGCTCCCCTGGCCATGGACCCGGATGGAGACCATTTTATCGGCCAGCTCCGGGTTATCGGTGAGCACGGCGCCGCCGTCCCCATAGCCGCCCAGGGGTTTGGCCGGAAAGAACGAGGTACAGGCCACGTCCCCCAGGCTGCCCGCCCGGCGCCCGTTATAGGTGGCGCCGAAGGACTGGGCCGCGTCCTCGATCACGAAGAGCCCCGATTTCCGGGCGACCTCGCGGATGGCATCGTAGTCGGCCGGCAGGCCGAAGAGGTCCACGGCAATGATCCCGACGGATCGGAGGTCCGGCCGGGTCTCCGTCATCCGGACAACCGCCCGGTCGAGGGCCGCCGGGTCCAGGTTGAAAGTGGTCTCGTCCACGTCCACGAAGACCGGCGTGGCCCCCAGAAGCTGAATCATCTCAGCCGTGGCCACAAAGGTGAAGGGGGTGGTAAAGACCACTCGGCCGGGGCCGACGTCGTAGGCCATCAGCGCCATCAGCAGCGCGTCGGTGCCCGACCCGCACCCGATGCAGCGGGACGTCCCGCAATAGTCGGCCAGCTTTCCCTCAAGCTCGGCCACCTCCGGTCCCATGATATAGCGGCCGTGATCGAGAACCGCCCCGATCCGCCGGTCAATTTCGGGTCGAATCCGCCGCTGTTGCGCGGCCAGATCGATAAACGCCGTCATTCGAACCTCCTGTCCGGTGCCCGGCCTTCGGGATGGGGAGCATCCCCGCCGAGCTTGAATACGATTTCTCCTTTGCCGATCACTCCCAGCTCCTTTCGGGCGATGCTCTCGATATAGGCCGGGTCGCTCTGCAGACGCTTGATGGACCGATACAGGGCCAGGTTCTCCCCCAAGAGCTTTTCGTTTCTTTCGATCAGCCCGTCCCGGCTTTTGCGGAGCATGTTCAGGTCGGCCAGCCCCTTGTCGCCGAAGATGATCAGCAAGGTCATGGACACGAGGGCAAACAGGGCGATGGAAAAACAGATCTGTTGTTTTGATACCATGTTTTGACCTCACCTCGTCTCCAAATTCTCGCCGTTTTCGCCTCAACCCGGAAGTATGGCAGAATGCGTTCCGCCGGGGCAAGGAAATTTTGCTTCCGGCGTCAGGATTCGGGAGTCCCGGAGCGCCGCCGGCGGACC
>CAYNGG010000055.1:0-6674 GCA_964396575.1 uncultured Desulfobacteraceae bacterium
TTTCCAGACTTTTAAGGATTTAGAAAAAGTTAAAATCGTAAACTTGTAAGGTATAGGCATTATCTGGGAAAACAGGCTGACATTCATCCCACCCTTCGGTATCTGGAGTCAATGTTTTTAAATGTGTTGTCTCATTCATTTTTTTCATCTAATTACAGTCCAACAATAATAGCTGTCAGAATTTTATAGGAGAAAAACCGCTACGTCAAGGGAAAAAACCGAAAGCTGATGGGCGAAGTCCGGGATGTGATGCGGCTCCGTCATTATTCCATCCACACGGAACGTTTCTATTGTGGATGGATAAAACGATTTATCCTGTTTCTTGACAGTGCCAAGCTCTCCTCAAGCTGCCTTCCGCAAGGGCCAGAAACTGCGCGGATTGATGCGATCTATGTTGAATTTCTTCAGTGTAATCTTCTGACGAATTTAGGAGAAATTCAGGCAGACAATTTCGGAGCGCTGTACCCGTTACCGTTTATGCCACGAAAAATTATTGGCCGGCGGGTCAGAGAACCTGGCACTCTGAAGATCAAAGATCATGGTTTGTGCCGGCCTCGCGCTGTGTTTATCCGCGGATTGACCGGATGTTCACGGATGTTTTCCGGTTTCATTGAATCCGGGTCCATCTGCGTAACCCGCGGATAGCCTTGCGCATGGTGATGAATCCCGCTCTTCCCCCGGTGCCAAGCGTGTGGAAAGCACAGCTTCTTCAGGGGAGGAGGCCGGGGGGAGGGGTTGAGCGAGGCCGTCTGGCCCAAATGATGATCATGATCTACATTTTCATGCCGGAGGTGCTCGCGGTGCCCGCCGCGATCATGAGGGGTTATCCTTCCAGCTCCACCGGTTCGAGATGAATGGAAAACCGCCGCAGGAAAAGTCCCCGGTTGAGGCAGAATCGCTTGAGCTCGGCCAGGTGGTCGGCTTCCGGATCGGTAAACGAGACGAGCACGCCCGTGAATCGGTGCCGGTCGTGGAGAGGGCCGAGGTCCGAGAGGTCCCCGAGGATCGGATAGCCCTGGAGTTTTTTCCCCCGCTTCAGGGGATCGTCGTCGATGAAGCCCACGGGCCGGATTCGGTGCCGGTCGTTATTGAGGATCTCCCGGAGGAGGATCTCCCCGCCCCGCCCGGCTCCGTAAATAAGGACCGCCTCCCCTTGGCGGGTCCGCCGCTTCATGGAATCCAGAGAGATCCGGAACGAGCCCCGGGTCCCCAGGAGCAAGCCGGTGGTCAGGAGAAAGTCGATCAGGAAAATCCCCTTGGAGAAGTCCTGAAACCGGAAGATGAACGTAACCGCGGCCACCGACAGGAGAGTGGCCAGGGTCGAGGCTTTCAGGTAGCTGAAGACGTCATCGGTGCTGAGAAACCGCCAGAAGCCCCGGTAAATCCCGGCGACGTAAAAGGCCGGGAGCTTGCAGGCGATGACGGCCGGCAGCGAGTGAAGAAAAACCTTGAAATAGTAGATGAACGCCTCGCCTGAAAACCGGAGCCGATAGGAGAGGTAATAGGAAAAGGCGATGATGCAGAAATCGAGGACCACCAGGGCCATCTGCCGCTTGTAGGTCAGCTCGATGAGGACCGGGGTGTAGGGCCGGTCCCGGAGCAGGGAGAACTCCTTTTCCGGGTAAACCCGGAGCTGGGCCAGGTAGATCCCCATGAGAAGCACCGAGATCAGCAGCGGGATGATCACCGCCGGGGAGGTGAGGGTGTCGTGTTGGCTGACAAAGATTGCCGCGATTCCGGAGATGGCTCCGACGCCGTAGAGAAAGAAGACCGCCCCCCGTTCGCTGAAGCCCACCAGGACCAGGCGGTGGGAAGTGTGATCCCGGCCTCCCACCGACGCCTTCCGGCCGCTCAGCAGGCGGATGAAGGTGACCAGGGTGGTGTCGAGGATGGGGACCATCAGAAGCATGACCGGGACGGCATAGGGCGAAAGGGCGTTGGCCTGGGTGTTTTGAGCGTAATGGAGGGTGAGCATGGATAGAGTGTAGCCGATGACCAGGCTCCCGCAATCCCCCATGAAGATGCTGGCCGGATGGGTGTTGTAGAGGAGAAAGCCGGCCAGGGCCCCGGCCAGCATCAGGGCGGCGAGCCCCGCGCCCGAGGGGTTGCCGGCAAACAGCCAGGCAAGGTAGAGGGCGGCGATCAGGCCCACTCCGGCGGAAAGTCCATCCATGTTGTCGAGGAGATTGAAGGCGTTGGTTATCCCCACGATCCAGACGATGGTGACCATCGTGTCCAGGGTGAGGGAATGGAACCAGCCCAGCCGGAACCCGAAAAAGGCGGCCAGGGACGCCACCAGGATCTGGCCCACCAGCTTGGTGTAGGGCTTGACGGTGTAAATGTCGTCCACCAGCCCCAGAAAAAACAGAATCGTGGCCCCGATCCAGATGACCGCGGCCAGGGAGCCCGGCGGCACCGGCAGGGGATACGGGGCACCCGCGTCCACCATCCGGACGGCGCTGACATCGGCGGCGATCATCAGCGGAAGCCCCATGGCAAGATAGATGGCGATCCCGCCCATCAGGGCGGTGGGCTTTCGGTGCCAGCGGTCCGACGATGGACGGTCAATCCAGCCGCGCCGTATCGCCGCGGCCCGCACGGCGGGGGTGAGCGCGGCGGAGAGGCCAAAAGAGACCGCAAAGATGATCAGGGTGGTCATAAGCTGATGGGGAACAAACGGGCGGGTACGGTTACGCCTTCCTGGCGCCGGGCGGCCGGGGGCCTCAGTGCCGGCACCCGCCCGCTTTGCGCCGGCCTCGGGCGATCCATTCCATCAGGCGGACCAGTAGAGAGGACCGGCCGGTCGCCGTAGAGACCTCCGAGGTTTCCAACCTTTTGGAAACCTCGGAGGTCTCCCTATTCCGCGACCGGGGAGTCAGCTTGTCCATTGGATTCGCTCACGGCCGGCCCGCCGATCGACGATCTCGCCGATCACGGCGGCGGTTTCGCCCATGGCTTCGAGCCGCTGGATAACGTCGGCGGCGGACCGGTCCGGGACAATGGCGATCATTCCGATGCCGTTGTTAAAAGTTCGGAACATCTCCGCGTCGCTCACCCCCCCGGCATCCTGAAGAAACCGGAAGATGGGAGGGATCGTCCAACTGTTCCGGTGGAGGACGATGTTACAGGAGTCGGGGATGACCCGCAGGATGTTTTCGGCGATCCCCCCCCCGGTGATGTGGGCCAGGGCGTGGATGGGCAGGTCCCGAATGAGATGAGCGACGATCTCCGAATAGATCCGCGTCGGGGTTAAAAGCTCCTCGCCGATGCTCCGGCCCAGCTCCGGGACGACGTCATCGATCTGGAGCTGCTTTACATCGAAGCAGATCTTTCGGACGAGGGAAAATCCATTGCTGTGGATGCCGCTTGAGGGGATTCCCACCAACTGATGACCGACCCGGATGTCGGAGCCGTCGATGATCTTAGCGTTGTCCACCAGGCCCACGGCAAAGCCGGCCAGGTCGTACTCGCCCTCGGGATAGTAGCCGGGCATCTCGGCGGTCTCACCGCCGATCAGAGCACAACGGGCCTGGGAACAGCCCTCGGCGATCCCTTCGATCAGCTCGGTGGCGATCCGGGTATCCAGACTGCCCATGGACAAGTAGTCAAGAAAGAACAGGGGTTTGGCTCCCTGGACAATAACATCGTTGACGCACATGGCCACCAGATCGATGCCCACGGTGTCGTGACGGTCCATCATCCGGGCGATCTTGAGCTTGGTGCCGACCCCGTCGGTGGCGCTGACCAGGACCGGCTGGTCCACGTGGGTTACGTTGAGGGAGTAAAGCCCGCCGAAGCCGCCGATTTCGCCCATAACCCCCGTCCGGGGGGTTCGTTTGGAGATTTCCTTGATTCGCCGAACCAGGTCGGACGCCTTGTCGATGTCCACGCCCGCCGCTGCATAACTGAGAGATTCCGCCATTCTTGTCTCCTGATAAAATGCCATAGCGCTCAATAAATAAGCGGCAAAACGATAAACCGATGGGAGCTAAAAGTCAAAACAAAATTTTTGACATCCCCGCCCCCGTATTGTAATGAGGGGGGACGTTTTGATGACGGAATCGAACCGCGCAAACGAAAGGGATAATGGGATGACGACATTCGCTCGACTGGACCGCCTGCCCCCCTATGTATTCGCCACCGTCAACGGGATTAAGATGGATGCCCGACGCGCCGGCGAGGACATCATTGATCTCGGGATGGGCAACCCGGACCTGGGGACGCCTCAGCACATCGTGGACAAGCTGGTGGAGGCGGCTCAGAAGCCCCAGAATCACCGGTATTCGGCATCCATGGGCATCCGGAAGCTCCGGATGGCCATCGCCGACTGGTACCGGCGCCGGTATGATGTGGAGATCGATCCGGAAACGGAGGCCATCGTGACCATCGGCGTCAAGGAGGGGATGTCTCATCTGATCCTGGTGACCATCCGGCCCGGCGATGTGGTCTTTACTCCGAACCCCACCTACCCCATTCACCCGTATTCGGCCATCATCTCCGGCGGCGACGTCCGGGGCATCCCGGCCGGGCCGGGGGACGAGTTCTTCGAGAACCTGACCCACGCCTTCCGGCAGAGCTGGCCCCGGCCGAAGATCCTGATCCTGAGCTATCCCCACAACCCCACCACCGAAGTGGCCGAGCTCGGCTTTTTCCAGAAAGTCGTGGATTTTGCAAAGGAGCACGGCATTCTCGTGATCCACGACTTCGCCTATGCGGAGCTGACCTTTGACGGATACAAGGCGCCGAGCTTTCTCCAGGCCGACGGCGCCAAGGATGTCGGGGTGGAGTTCTATTCCCTGTCGAAAAGCTACAGTATGCCGGGATGGCGGGTGGGGTTCTGCGTGGGCAATGCCGAGACGGTGGGGGCCCTCCGCCGGATCAAGAGCTATCTGGACTACGGGATCTTCCAGCCCATCCAGATCGCGGCCATCATTGCGTTGAACGGTCCCCAGGAGTGTGTTGACGAGATCCGGAATGTTTACCGGACCCGGCGGGACGCCCTGGTCAACGGGTTGTCCCGGATCGGCTGGGAGATCCCGCCCCCCAAGGGGACCATGTTCGTCTGGGCGCGGATTCCCGAGCCCTATCGCGAGATGGGCTCGGTGGAGTTCTCCAAGATGATGATCCGGAAAGCCCAGGTGGCGGTGTCGCCGGGGCTTGGCTTCGGCGAGTACGGGGACGAGTTCGTCCGGTTCGCCCTGATCGAGAATAACATGCGGATCAATCAGGCTGTCCGGGGCATTCGAAAAATCATGTAAGACGCCGAGACGGCGGACCAATCAGGAGGAACCACCGGTATGAAAGAAATCACGATCGGCCTGCTCGGCTTTGGGACGGTGGGCGCCGGCGTGGCCCGGCTGCTTATCGATAACCGGAATGAGATCCGGTCCCGCCTGGGGGCGGAGCTTCGGCTCAAACGAGTGGCCGACATCGACACCCGGACCGACCGGGGGGTCCGGCTGGATGACGGGGTTCTGGTGGCTGATGCGCTCGCCGTGGTCGATGACCCCGAGATCGACATCATCGTGGAAATGATCGGCGGGCTGACCGCCGCAAAGGAGTTTATCCTCCGGGCCATCGATACCGGAAAGGCGGTGGTCACCGCCAACAAGGCTCTGCTTGCCGAGGCCGGCAACGAGATCTTCCGGACGGCCGCGGATCGGGGCGTCGATCTGGCTTACGAGGCATCGGTGGGCGGCTGCATGCCCATCATCAAGACTCTCCGCGAGTCCCTGGCGGGCAACCAAATCCGCTCCATGACCGGGATTCTCAACGGGACCTGCAATTACATCCTTTCCCGGATCACCGACGAGGGGCTCCCCTTTGCCACGGCTCTGGCCGAAGCCCAGACCAGCGGGTTCGCCGAAGCCGACCCCACCCTCGACGTGGAAGGCTACGATACCGCCCATAAGCTGGCCATCATCAACGCGCTGGCCTACGGCATGGAGATCAATCTGGCCGACATCCACGTGGAAGGGATATCCGGGATCACTCCCATGGACATCGCCTTTGCCCGGCAGTTCGGCTACAAGATCAAGCTCCTGGCCATCAGCAAGGTCCGTGAGGATGCGGTGGAGGCGCGGATTCACCCCACCATGATCCCCTGCGGCAATCCCCTTTCCACCGTCGGGGCCAATCTGAACGCCATCACCGTGAACGGCGATGCGGTGGGCGACATCATGCTCTACGGCTATGGGGCCGGGATGATGCCCACGGCCAGCGCCGTGGTGGGCGACATCGTTGACCTCGCCCGGAACCGGATGACCGGAGCCGAAGGCCGAATTCCGCTCCTGGCCCGGCCCCTCGATCGGATTCGGCCGCTGCCGGTTCTCCCGATCTCGGAGATCACCACCAACTACTACATCCGATTTTCGGCCCTGGACCGGCCCGGCGTCCTCTCCAGCATCGCCGGGATTCTGGGGGAGCACGGCATCAGCATCAAATCGGTCCACCAGAAGGGGCGGCAGTCCCAGGGGGCGGTGCCCATCGTCATGCTCAGCCATCTCGCCCGGGAGCGAGACGTCCGGGACGCGCTGGCGAAGATCGGCCGGCTCGACGCAGTGGGCCAACGCCCGACCCTCATCCGGATCGAGGATGAAAACGGGGATATCGAGGCGGATGACGCAGAGTAATGTTAGACCTCCGGGGTTTCCAAATTTTTTGGAAACCCCGGA
>CAYNGG010000055.1:6774-13923 GCA_964396575.1 uncultured Desulfobacteraceae bacterium
AAAATCTAAAATCTAAATGCTCTACCAAACCCGATACCGGGTGATTTACGGGGACACCGACCGGATGGGGATCGCCTATCATGCCAACTATCTCCGGTGGTTTGAGATGGGCCGATCCGAGATGTTCCGGGATCTGGGGATGCCTTACGCGGAGATCGAGCGCCGGGGGATCTTCTTGCCGGTCTCGGAAGCCTTCTGCAAGTACCAGTCCCCGGCTCATTATGATGAGGTGATCATCATTGAAACCGTCCTGGACCCCGCCATCCGGGCCGGGATGAAGCTCGATTACACCCTCACCGCCGAAGCCGACGGCCGCCCCCTGGCCCGGGGATATACCCGTCATGCCTTTGTGGATGCCGATGGCCGGGTGGTCCGGCCTCCGTCGTTTCTATCCGAGATCATTCGAAGAGCGCGCGAATCGTCACCTCCCGCCCCGCCTTTGACGGACCGCCGCCGGTAAACAGGAGCCGGTGGGGAGCGATCCCCCGGCTTTCGATCAGGGTCGCCACGGCCCTGGCCCGCCGCTCCGATAAGCCCTCCCCGCACCCCGCTTCGGCCGGATCACAGGACCCGGTCACATCGACCATCATTTCCGGATTCCGGTCCATGGCCGCCGCGATCCGGTGAAGATAAGGGCGATCCTTCGCCGGGACCCGCCACTCACCCGGCCGGTAGTCGATCCGCTCGAAGACCGCTCCCACGGCATCTAATCGGATGGCGGGTGTCATGCCGGCTCCCACCGGATCTCCAGGGGCCGGACCGGCGGCGGCGTCCGCTGGCCTGACGCGCCGACGCGCTTCCGAAAACAGGATGTCGGCCAGGAAATCGGCCAGGGCGGCATCCTCGGCGATCTCGTCGGCCCTCACCGCCCGGCCGCAATGGCTCATCCGGGCCATCTGACCCAGCAGGGCCGCCCCTTCGCCGTCCGCCGGACGGGTATGGATGGCATGGATGCAGAGCGAATGGCCCCCCCGGAGCTTAAGCTCAGCAGCGGCCAGAAGCGGGATTCGGGTCTGGCCGGCTCCGCTGCCGACGATGACGATCGAGATGGGGCCGGATCGGCTGGCCACGCTGTCAGCCACCGCGTCCAGGACCCCTTCCAGGGGCGCCGGTGCCGAATGGCGCGGCAGCCGCTCCAGACCGGCGAGGACCCCGTCCGGGGCGTCCGGCCGGGCGGCTAAGACGAACGGCTGCCCGGCCGGGCCAAGCTTTTTCCCGACGGCGTAAAGGCTGATCTCCGCCGATCCTTCGGGCAATAGTTGACCGATGCGGGAGATGATCGCCCGAGCGAGCGGCTCGGCCGATGCGTCAAGAATCAGGATGAGATGCGGCCGGGGCGCGTTGACCGCCGCCTCGGAAAGCCGGGCCATGATGGCCGCTGAAGGCGGGGCGGGGGGCGGAAGAGGCGCCGGGCCGGCGCAGCCGGCGGCCGCGATCAACAAGCAGAGGAAACAAACGATCCAGCGGAACATCATTTCTTCATGAAGCTGTCGATCCCCTCCTCCTTCCAGACTTTGAGGGTCTTTTCGTCCTTGGGCTTGATCTTGACCCCGATGGCGTTGACCGGGACATCGTGAAGCTTCTGAATTTCGATCCAGTTTTTCTTGACGGCGGGATCCAGGGACATGGGCAGCTCCTTGTCGGCTCGGGGAACCGGCTCGATGGGCCGGGTTTTCAGCGCTCGTCATGGTACTTTTGGAATTTTAGCAATTTTAGTGCCAACTAGAGATGCCCGATGGTTGCCAATTGGCGTTCACGATGGAGTGGGCAAAACGGGCGCTTTCCGCTCATATAAGGACTCCGATGCGCTTATCAGTTTGAAAATGTTTGATTTAATCTGAATGGGCGTTTTTCGCCCGAATCGAGCGCTAAAGGCCCAGCCGGTGCATCCGACGGAAAAGCGACCGGCGGCTGATCCCCAGAGCCGCGGCGGCCCGAGTCCGGTTCCAGCGACTCCGGGACAGGGCTTCCCGAATAATCTCCCCCTCGGCTCGGTCGAGGGCCGACGGCAGGTCTTCCCCCGGCTCCGGAACCACCGCCCCCGTCTTACGGGGGACCACTTGCTCCGCCGGACGCCCTAAATTGTCGGGACCCGGTGCGGAAATCCGCAAAAAGTCGAGCGAGCCCACGGTCAGGTAGCGCTGGATCACGTTCTGAAGCTCGCGGACGTTACCGGGCCAGTCGTATCCCATGAGGGCGTCCACCACGTGGACCGGAAGCCGCCGACGATCCTTCCCCTCGGGGGCCGTTTTCTCGAGAAAATGCTCCACCAGGAGCGGGATGTCCTCCCGCCGGTCCGACAAGGGCGGGACAATGATGGGGATCACGCTGATCCGGTAGAAAAAGTCTTCCCGGAGGAGGCCGGCCCGGACCATCTCGAAAGGGTCCCGGTTGATGGCCGCCACGATCCGCACATCGGCATACCGGGGCTTGCGCTCTCCCACCGGAGTGTATTCCCCGCTTTCCAGGGCCCGGAGGAGCTTGACCTGCATGGGCTGGCCGATGTCGCCCACCTCGTCGAGGAACAGGGTTCCGGTGTGGGCGGCGGCGAGGACCCCCGCCTTGTCCGAGTCGGCCCCGGTAAAGGCCCCTTTCCGGTAGCCGAACAGCTCGCTTTCAATGAGCGTGTCCGGGACAGCGTTGCAGTTGACCGGGACAAACGGCCGTTCGGCTCGCTCGCTCAGCTCGTGAATGGCCCTTGCCACCAGCTCCTTTCCGGTGCCGGAGCGGCCGTAAATGAGGACGCTGGCGTCGGTAACCGCTGCGCTCAGGATCAGCTCGTAAACCCGCTGCATGGGGGGACTTTTGCCGATAAGGTCCACCAGGCGGTATCGCTCGCCGATGGATGACTTCAGCCGGACGTTTTCACTCCGGAAGTATTCGGCCTCCTGCTTGATGGTTTCCTCCCAGAGCATATTTTCGGTGATGTCCCGCACGGTGATGAGGATGGCGGGGTCTCCTCCGTGGCGGATGGCGCTTGAGAGGATTTCGGCCCAGAACTCGCGGCCGTCCCGGCGGCGGCACTGTCCCCGGAAGGCGAGGCCCCAGGAACGCTGGTCCAGGGCCGTGTGGAGAAACTGGCGGAACCGGCCCCGGAGCTCGGGCTTGACCAGCTCGACCATGTTGGTTCCGGTCATGGCCGCTTCGGTGGCGTAGCCGAACATGGCGACCATGGCATCGTTGGCAAACCGGACCGTCTCTTCATGGATCAGGCCCACCCCGTCTTTGACGTTTTCGATGAGGGCCCGGTATCGTTCCTCGCTGGCCCGGAGCTCCGCCTCAGCCGTCTCCCGGTCGGTGATGTCGAGCCCGATCCAGATGCCATGGGCCATCCGGCCGTCATCGTCCGGAAGGGCGGCCCCTGACCAGGCGATCCGCCGCCGCTCTCCCGATGGGGTGACCCATGGCCCTTCGTGCTCGCCCGGGTAGTCCCCCGCCGCCATCCGCCGCAGGACTTCCCGGACCGCGTCCGCCTCCGATCGGGCCGGAAACAGCGAGGTCAGGAGCCGGCCCCGGACCGAGGCGAAGCTCCGGCCGGAGGTCCGCTCGCAGGTCCGGTTGAACCGCACGATCCGGCCTTCCCGGTCAAAGACGAGGATCAGGGCTCCGGCGGTGTCCAGAACGGCGGCCATGAAGCTCCGGTCCCGCTCGAGCGCCTCGGCCCGCTCCTTGAGCCCCTGCTTCGAGTCCGATGGGGAATGCCGGGATGACGCGCTCACCCATGCCCCCTATCCGCTGGTGTGGACCAGGCGGGAGGCCGTCACCAGGTCGGCCGCCTCGGTGATCACAGACAGCTCCGCCGTCAGGACCTCGAGAGTGGTCTTGTGGGGATGACCGATCCCCACCGCCTCGCCGTGGAGCCGGGCGATCCGGATGAGCAGGCGGATTTGGGTCCTGATGGCCGAGGGAACGGGGTCATGGTCCAGAAAAACGTCCCGCCGGGCAAAAGGGACTTGAAGGAGACGGGCGGTCCGTCCGGCCAGGGAGCTTTCGGTGGTCCGGCTGTCGATGAAGAAAAGGTGACGGCTTTTGAGCACGGCCAGGATTTCGTACATGGGGGCGGAGAGGGTCGTCAACCGGGAGCCCATGTGGTTGTTCACCCCGGTCACAAAGGGGACGGCGTCCAGGTGGTCAATGAGGGTCCGGCGGATTTCAGCCGGCGTCATGGCGGCGGTGAGGGCACCGGGTCCCGGGTCGATGGCGGGATATTCCAGCGGCTCCATGGGCAGGTGGAGCATGATCTCCCGCCCCCGGGATCGGGCGCTCCGGGCGATGGCCGCGCCGTGGGGGCTGCGGGGCAGCACGGAGAGGGTAATGGCCGGGTGGAGCATGACGAAGCGTTCGGCCACGGCTCGGTTGTAGCCGATGTCGTCGATGATCAGGGCGATCCGGGGGCGGATGTCCGGGTCGGGCAGGCAGGCGGATGGCGGCGGAAGAACCGGCGCGGGGGCGGGAAAGACCTCGAAGGCCGGGGGGACCCCCCCGGACGGGCGGACGCTGAAGCCTAACGCCACGGCACTCACCAGGAGCACCGCCAGGGCGATGATTCCCCGGCGGATCAAACGTCTCCTGGCGCCGCGGCGGCCGATAAAGACCTCCGAGGTTTCCAAATTTTTTGTAAACCTCGGAGGTCTCCGGCCCGGGGGCCGGCCGCCGCTCGCGACGGGCGCCATGGTTTTATCCGGAAAAGCTTTTGAAGATGTCGTAGCTCACCAGGATGCCCAGAGCCCGAACCACTTGATTGTCGGATTTGAGGCCCTCGGCGTCCAACGGCCCGTATTTGTTCTGAGGGCGCCGCCGGCGCTGATTCCCGTCGTCACCATCCGGTTCGGTGTCGTCTTCGATCGCCTCCCCGTTGGGCTCCGCCTCCAGGTGGTTCTTCAGGTCGATTTCCTTGAGCATCTCGTCGTCCTCCACGGTGTCGGGGTCGATATACCGCTGCCTGACGATGATGTCCGGCTCGATGCCCTGCGCCTGGATGGAGTGACCGTTGGGGGTGTAGTACCGGGCGATCGTGAACTTGAGGCCGTAACCGTCCCGGAGGGTCTCGACCGTCTGGACGGAGCCCTTGCCGAATGACGGGGTCCCCAGGATCAGGCCCCGCTTGTGGTCCTGCAAGGCCCCGGCGACGATCTCCGACGCGCTGGCGCTGCCCCCGTTGATCAGGACGACGATGGGATAGGTATGGATCTCGCGGTCCGGTCGGGCCCGGAACTCCTTGGTGTGGCGAGAGTGTCGGCCCTTGATCGAGACGATGGCCCCGCTATCAAGAAAGACATCGGAGACATCCACTGCCTGATTCAAAAGTCCGCCGGGATTGTCCCGGAGGTCGAGAATGAGCCCCTTGAGGGGCGGGTCGGCCGACTCCATCTCCCGAAGGGCGGCCCTGATGTCGTCGGTGGTGTTGTTCTGGAAGTTGGTGATCCGAATGTAGCCATACCCCGGCTTGAGGGTCATGTGCCGGACGCTTTCAATGGGGATAATGTCCCGGACGAGGCGGAAGTCGATGGGCTTCGGCTCCCCCTCCCGGACGATGGTAATCACCACCGGCTCCCCCTTGGGTCCCCGCATTTTCTTGACCGCTTCCCAGAGCATCATATCCTGGGTTGACTCGCCGTCAACCTTGATGATCATGTCCCCGGCCTCGATTCCCGCCTCGTAGGCCGGAGTGCCTTCGATGGGGGAGATCACCGTTAAAACCCCTTTTTGCATGGTGATGACGATCCCGATCCCCCCGAACTCGCCCTGGGTATCGATCTGGAGCTCCTCGAAGGCCTCGGGCGGGAGAAACTGGGAGTGCGGATCAAGGCTGGTGACCATGCCCTGGATCGCCTTGTGGATGAGGTCCTGGGTGTCCACCTCGTCAACGTAGTTTTTTTCCACCAGGTCGATCACGTCCGAAAAGAGCTTCAGGCCCTGATAGGTCTCCGAATCGCTGGCGGAAAGGCTCCGGTAGAACCCGGAGCCCACCGTGGCCATCAGCACCGCGGCCACCATCAGCAGCCAGAGCCGCACATAGCCGTTACCGTGTCGCTTCATTGCCGTCTCCTTTTTGCCTAGCTGTGGTTGAGCCATTCCATGGGGTCGACGGGGGTTCCATGGTGGCGGATTTCGAAATGGAGCATCGGGCCCTTCAGAGAGCCGGTGTCGCCCACCGTGGCGATCACCTCCTCCGCCCGGACGGTTTCTCCGGTAGCTTTGTGGACCGCGGCGGCGTGGCCGTAAACCGTGTAATAGCTGTCGCCATGATCGATAATGAGCACGTTGCCGTACCCTTTAAGCCAGCTCGAATAGACGACGCGGCCGGAATGGACCGCCCGGATGGGATCGCCGTGGGAGGCGCGGATGTCGATACCGCTCTGGAAAGTGACCACATTGAGCTCAGTATTTTTACGGGGTCCGAAAAAAGAAATGATTTTGCCCCTGACGGGCATTGTAAGGGAGCCTTTAACGGAAGTAAAGGGGGGTGCGCCGTTTTTTTCCGGAGGCGGGGATTCGGCCCGACGGTGAAGACTCGCGATCCGGCGATCGAGGTCCTTTGCGGCTTGTTTCAAGGATTTAGCCGCTGTCAGCGCGGCCGATTTATCCGTTTGAACCCGTTTCAGCAGGGCTTGCCGCTTGGCCTGGGCCCGCTCGATTTCGACCATCTGGTCCCGCCGGGCCGCCGCCAGTCGGGCCTTTTCCGCCTTTTCGGTTCGGAGGGTCGTGAGCAGGGCCGTCCGTTGATCCGTCTCCCGGCGTAAGGCCGCCAGGGTCGCCTCGTCATGGGCGATCACCCGATCTAAAGCGGTCTGTTGCCGGACGAGGTCGGTGAAGGATTCGGCGGTGATCAGGAGATCGATCCGGTCAAGGTGGCTCATCCGATACCGGGCCCGGAGGCGTTGGCCGGACTGTCCGCGCAGCCGGTCGATCCGTCGGGCCAGGGCCGCCGCGTCGGCTTCCAGGGTGGTCACCCGGGCGTCGATGGCATCGGCCTCGGCCCGGAGCGCCTCCGCCTTCAGACGCTCCCGGCTCAAAGCCCGATCGGCCTCGTGGAGCTGGGCGGCAAGAGCTTCTTCCTCGGCGGAAAAGGCCACCACCTCCCGGCGGATCTCCTCCAGTTGCCGACGGATCTCGGCGGCCCGGGCTTCGGCCTCCGCCGCCCGAGCC
>CAYNGG010000056.1:0-13866 GCA_964396575.1 uncultured Desulfobacteraceae bacterium
ACGGAGATGGGTACATGGGAAAAAAGATGGAGACGGCAATCAAACCGACGCGGGAAGAGGACTACGCGGAATGGTATCAGCAGGTGGTGCGGGCATCCGATCTCGCCGAGCGCTCCCCGGTCCGGGGCTGCATGGTCATCAAACCCTGGGGATACGCGATCTGGGAGAACATCGTCCGGGAGCTTGACGACCTTTTTAAAGCCACCGGCGTGAAGAACGCCTACTTTCCGCTCTTTATCCCCTTGAGCTTTCTGGAACAGGAGGCCGAGCACGTCGAGGGCTTCGCCAAGGAATGCGCCGTGGTGACCCATCACCGGCTGGAAAAGGGCGCGGAAGGCGGCCTGGTGCCGGCCGGCGCCCTGACCGAGCCTCTGGTGGTCCGACCCACCTCCGAGACCATCATCGGCGATGCCTTCTCCAAATGGGTCTCATCCTATCGGGACCTGCCGCTTTTGATCAACCAGTGGGCCAACGTGGTCCGATGGGAGATGCGGACCCGGATCTTTCTCCGGACCAGCGAGTTTCTCTGGCAGGAGGGCCACACGGCTCACGCCACCGCCGAAGAGGCCATGGAGCGGACCCGGATGATGCTCGACGTTTACACCCGCCTGGCCGAAGACTACCTGGCCATGCCGGTGATCCGGGGCCGGAAGACCGCGGCCGAGCGTTTCCCGGGGGCCGTGGACACCTTCTGCATCGAGGCCCTGATGCAGGACAAAAAGGCGCTTCAGGCCGGGACCTCCCACTTTTTGGGGCAGAACTTCGCCCGAGCCTCCGGGATTCGCTTCCAGACGGCCGAAGAGGCCGAAGAGCTGGCCTGGACCACCTCATGGGGCGCATCCACCCGGCTCATTGGCGGGCTGATCATGACTCACGGTGACGACGACGGCCTCCGGCTCCCCCCCCGAGTCGCATCCTCACACGTGGTCTTGATGCCCATCGTCATGAAAGACGATCAGCGAGGGCCCATCACCGATTACACCCGGACCATCGCCGAGGCGCTCCGGGATGTCCGGTACGGGGGCCGCCGCCTGGGCGTGGAGGTCGATGACCGGGACATCGGCGGGGCTCGAAACTGGGACTGGATTCGCAAGGGAATTCCCCTCAGAATCGAGATCGGCCCTCGGGACATGGCGGCCGATTCGGTCTTCGTGGGCAGACGGGACCGGGGTCCCAAGGATCGCGAATCGATCCCCCGGGCCGAGCTGATCGCCCGGGTGCCCCAAATCCTCGATGAAATCCAGGCGAGCCTCTATGAGCAGGCCCTGGCCTTCCGGACCGAAAACACGGTGGACATCGACGTTCCCGAAGACTTCACCGCCTTTTTTACCCCTCGAAATCCGGAAAAGCCCGAAATCCACGGCGGCCTGGTCCGGGCCCACTGGTGCGGCGACCCGGCATGTGAGTCGCAAATCAAGGACGACCTGACCGTGACCATCCGGTGTATCCCCCTGGACAACCCCGCCGAAACCGGCCGGTGCATCGCCTGCGGCAAAGAGAGTGAAGAGCGGGTCATCTTTGCCAAGGCCTATTAGACGGATGATCCGCATCAACGACATCATCGACCGGATCACCGAGAACCATCCCGATGCGGACATCGACCTGGTTGACCGGGCCTACATCTACTCGGCCCAGGTCCACGACGGTCAGGTCCGGCTTTCGGGGGAGCCTTACCTGTCTCACCCCCTGGAGGTGGCCGGCATCCTGGCGGACATGAACCTCGACGTGGTGAGCATCTCCGCCGGCCTCCTCCACGACGTCATCGAGGACACCCATGCCACCGAGGCGGAGATCGAGGAGATCTTCGGCGCCGAGGTCCGGCATATCGTCGCCGGGGTCACCAAGATCTCCAAGCTCTCCTTTGCCAGCGCCCAGGCCCGGCAGGCCGAAAGCATCCGGAAGATGCTCCTGGCCATGGCCGACGACATCCGGGTTATCCTCATCAAGCTCGCCGACCGGCTCCACAACATGAGGACCCTCGGATACCACAAAAAGGAGCTCAAAAAACGGCAGATCTCCAAGGAAACCCTGGATATTTACTCCCCCATCGCCTCCCGCCTGGGGATTTACTGGATGAAAAAGGAGCTGGAAGACACCGCCTTCAAGTATCTGATGCCCGATCACTACGATGATCTCCAGCAGCGGCTGAGCACGATCCGGGAGGGGCGGGACAGCTATATCGAAACGGTCAATGCAATGATCCGGGACGAGATGGATGACGCCGAAATCCCCTGCGAGATCCTGGGCCGGTACAAGCACCTCTACAGCATCTTCCAGAAAATGACCTCCCAGAACATCCGGTTCGAAGACGTTTACGACATCATCGCCTTCCGGATCATCGTCGGGACCAAGCCTCAATGCTATGAAGCCCTGGGGCGTCTCCACGCCATCTGGAAGCCCATCGACATCAAGTTCAAGGACTACATCGGCCGCCCCAAACCCAACATGTACCAGTCCCTCCACACCACCGTTGTCGGGCCTTATGGTGAGCGGGTGGAAATCCAGATCCGGACCGAGGAGATGGACCGGGTGGCCAAGTCGGGTATTGCGGCCCACTGGGGATACAAGGAAGGCAAACGGCTGGACGAGACCGCCACCGACCGGTTTGCCTGGCTCCAGAACCTCATCGAAAACCAGGAAAACATCAGGGACCCGGACGAGTTTCTGGAAAACGTCCGGATCGACCTCTTCCCCGACGAAGTTTACGTCTTCACCCCCCAGGGGGAGATCAAGACCATGCCCAAGGGGGCGACTCCGGTGGATTTCGCCTATCAGATCCACACCGAAGTGGGCAATCAGTGCATGGGGGCCAAAGTCAACGCCCGGATGGTTCCGCTCAAATACGAGCT
Source organism: uncultured Desulfobacteraceae bacterium (assembly GCA_964396575.1). Lineage (GTDB taxonomy): Bacteria > Desulfobacterota > Desulfobacteria > Desulfobacterales > JAABSP01 > CAYNGG01. The sequence continues at coordinate 2,850 of CAYNGG010000056.1, forward strand.
TCAGACCGGCGATGTGGTGGAGATCGTCACTCAAAAGGGACATCAGCCCAGCAAGGACTGGCTCCACTTCGTCAAGACGGTCAAGGCCCGCTCCCGAATCCGCCAGTGGATTAAGACTCAGGAGAAGAACCGGAGTATCACCCTGGGCCGGGAGATGTGCGAAAAGGCCTTCCGAAAGCACAAGCTCAATTTCAACACGCTGCTGCGCTCGGCGGAAATGGATCGGGTGGTGGAAGGGTTCGGCTTTAAGACCGCCGAGGACCTCATTGCCAGCGTGGGCTACGGCAAGATCACCCCGCTGCAAGTGGTCCGGAAGTTTTCACCCCGCGACGACGAGCCCGATGAATCGGCCGCGGACACGATCCTCGATAAGCTCATGCGGCGGGTCCGGAAGCGGAAGCCCCGGACCGGGGTGACGGTGAAAGGGATCGACGATATTCTGATCCGGTTCGGGAAGTGCTGTCAGCCGGTCCCCGGGGACCCGATCATCGGCTATATCACCCGCGGACACGGGGTTACCGTCCACCGGAGCGGCTGCGTCAACGCGCTCAAAATGAACCCGGACCGGCGGATCGATGTGGAGTGGAACCGGGATACCGTCGAAACCTATCCGGTTCGGATCCACATCCGGTCCGACGACCGGGTCGGCCTTCTGGCGGACCTGGCCGCCACCATGAGCAAAGAGGGGGCCAACATTCTCACCGCCAACAGCGAGATCCGGGAAAACGGGTCCGTTGACTCGCTCTTTACCCTGGCGGTTCACGACACTGACCACCTGAACCGCGTGATGGCGGCCATCCGCCGGTTGAAGCTGATTCGGGAGGTGCGCCGGATCAAGACTTAGCGCCAGTCCTAAGCCGGCATCAGCCCGCCGCCACTCCTTTGGGGGCCTTGACGATCCGGCCGGATTTGATGCAGGCGGTGCAGACCATAATCCGCTTGACCTGACCGTTTCTGAGAGCCCGGACCCGCTGGAGGTTCGGGTTGAACCGCCGCTTGGTCACGTTGTGAGCATGGCTCACGTTGCTTCCCACCTGGGGCTTTTTCCCGCACAGCTCGCACATCTTTGCCATTTCTTACGCTCCTCGTATTAACCGGATAGATTATACCAACGGTTTTGTCGCCAAACCAATCGGCTTTTATATCCGATCGGCCGCGCCATGTAAAGGAATTTTTTTTCGTCACACGGGGATCACCGAAGCGGGGCGGGCGGGGGTCAGTCGCTGGCGGTTTCCGATTCCAGACGCTCCCGGCTCAGGGAAAGGTATCGCTCGGCCTTTTCACGGTATTCCTCAACATCGGGGTAGTTATCGAGGACGGCCTGAAAGCGGTTGGCGGCCGGGGCGTAGCGCTTGCTTTTGAAGTAGAACATTCCGACATAGAACTCGTGTCCGGCCAGGTTCTCGTAACATTTCCGGATGGGCTCACCGGCCTTGCGGGCATAGGAGCTGTCCGGGAAGGTCCGCTGGAGCCGCTTGAAGGTCTCGAGGGCGTTACGGGTGGCGGTCTGGTCCCGGTCGATGCTTTCCATCCGCTTGAAGTGGCACTGGCCGATCTGATAGATAACGTAGGGGACGGCCTCGTTTCTCGGATGGAGGGATTCGAACTCCTCATAGACGAAAACGGCCTCGTCGTATTCCCCCAGGTGAAAGTAGCTGTCGGCGGTCTTGAGCTCGGCAAGCTTGGCGTACTTGCTGAAGGGATACCAGTCCCGGAGCTTTTGAAAGGCTTCCATGGCCTTGCGGTACTTTCCCCTTTCAAAGGCCCGCATCCCCTGGCGGGCCAGCTCGTCTTCCGGGGCTTCGGTCCGTGTTTCGAGCCATCCGCATCCCGCCGGGAGCAAAAGCGCCAGCAGGCAGATCAGCCCGACCAGCTTCCTGCCGTGCCTGATGGTGGGGTGCCGGGATGCCGAAAAACGGACGGCGGCTCCGGTGCGGGGGCCGCCGTCAGACAGAACCTGGTGGACGATGCGTCTCATTTTGTCCGAGCTTTCCTAGATAATGCCGTTGATGGTTTCCTCGAGCTTCGATTTGGCCACCATCCCGGTGATCTGCTCGGCCACGTTCCCGTCTTTGAAGAAAATCAGGGTCGGGATGGCCTTGATGCCGTACTTGTTTGGAGTCACCGGGTTGTCGTCCACATTGCACTTGGTAAATTTAATCTGGCCGCCGAACTTTCCGGCCAGATCCTCCACCACCGGGCCGATGGCCTTGCATGGACCGCACCACGGGGCCCAGAAGTCCACCATGACCGGCTTATCCGATTGAAGGACCTCGCTTTCGAAGCTGCTGTCATCAATCTCCAAAACACCTGCTGCCATAATTTCCCGTTCCTTTCTTGATGGTGGGGCGGGCGCCGCCCGGCGGCGAAGCGCGGTTTCTCTCCGCCGCCGGGAGCGCCCTGGTCCGTCGTCTCGTTACATATCAGGCAAAGATAATAGTGATGTGGCGGCGCATTGTCAACCGCGCCCCCACATCACCATGGATCCGTTTATGGCTTTACGCCGCTTTCATCCCGTCCCGTGTAGCTTAGTACATCGGGTGAATCTCAACCCGCCGGTTCTTCTGCCGGCCCTCTGGGGTGGCGTTGGGGGCGACCGGCCGGGAGAACCAGTAACCTTCCGTCTCCAGCCGATCCGAATCGACGCCGTGGCGGATGAGATAGTTAGCCACGGATTTGGCCCGGCGGAGGGACAGCGGGTAGTTGTAGCGCTTGGAGCCGATGTTGTCGGTATGGCCCTGGATCTCCACCTTCAGGCCGGGGTTCTGCTTCAGAACCTTGGCCACCTGGTCGAGATCGGAGAAATATTGCGGGCGGATATCCGACTTGTCGTAGTCGAACAACAGGTTTCCGACCACCCAGCAGCCAACATCGTTGACGATGGCGCCACTCGGGGTGCCGGGGCACTGATCGCGGTCGTCGGTAACACCATCACCGTCGGCGTCGCCGGGGGCGGCCGGGGTCATGGGCTCAACACCTTCTGCGATCGGGCAGCCCTGAGCATCGACTTCCACGCCCCTCGGGGTGTTGGGGCAGCGGTCGAGGTAATCGGCCACGCCGTCGCCGTCACTGTCCAGCGGACATCCCACGGCATCCACCCGGACGCCTCTCGGGGTGTTGGGGCAGCGGTCGCGCTCATTGGGCACGCCGTCCCCATCGCTGTCCTCGGGCGTCGGCTCGGATGCCGCAACCATTGGCCCCTGATAGGCGGCCAGAATAGCATTCAGGTCGGCGGGGCCGTAAGCGGTGGCCGTCTTGCCGAAAACGATCTCTCCGTCTTTGACCGAAGCATAGCCCACCGGCCCCTTAATGGTCGAGACGGCCTGGGGAGCCAGGGTCAGCCCGTAGGCGGTGAAAATCTCATGGTAGTCGGCGGGGCTGTAAGCGGTGGCCGTCTTGCCGAAAACGATCTCGCCGTCCTTGACCGATGCAAAGCCCACCGGCCCCTCGATAGCCTGGGCGGCCTGGGGGCTGATCGAAACGCCATAGGCGTTCAATAAGCTGTTCAGGGAAGCCGGGCTGTAAGCGGTGGCCGCCTTGCCGAAGGCGATCTCACCGTCCTTGACGGTGGCATATCCCACCGGGTCCTTCATGGCCCGGGCGGCTTCCGCGCTCAAATCGACGGCCATGGCCGTCTGGCACGCCACCAGACTCATCACAACCAGCAAAGTTAACACCATCATCTGTTTCATCTTCTTCTCTCCTCCTCCTTAAAGACTTTCACTGTTGGGTATTGGGTTGAAAAGTCATCGTCCACAAACGGATATCTGCTCTGCCTTGCCCCACCCCCTTCCGTAGCTGAATCTGCGTACCGATCATCTTCAGAACCATTCCCCACTATAATGGTCCCGGTACCTGTACCATGTATTCAAGAAAACGGCAATATGATAAAAGCCTAAAAATTTCAACCACAATATGCCCCGGCGCGGGGTCCGCTCCGGACCGCCACGCCGGCGGGCCTTCCCGTCTGGTCGCCCGGCTCATGGGACATCCCGTCCCGGACCCGGCGGACCCCCGGCGGTCGATGAGCCGGCCGGGCGTCCGCGCCGCTGCTTCCGGACCGTTACTAGAACGGCTGGATCGGCTCAAACTCGACTCGCCGGTTGAGCCGCCGGCCCTCCTCGGTCTGGTTTGTCGCGGTGGGCCGGTGAAACCCGAATCCCTCCACGGCGATCCGCTCGGATTCGATGCTCTGCTTGAGCATGTAATCGGAGACGGCGATGGCCCGGTTGTAGGAGAGCTTCATGTTGTACTTCTCCGATGCGATGGTGCAGGTGTGGCCCTGGACCTTGATCTTCAGGCCGGGATTGAGCTTCATCACCCGGACCACCTCGTCGATAACCGGATAGTATTGAGATCGGATGTCATACCGGTCGATGATAAACTGGACCTTGCCGATGTCCCAGCAGCCCCGCTCGTCAACCGTGGCCCCTTGCGGGGTCCCCGGACAGGCATCCCGGTCGTCACAGACGCCGTCGCCGTCCGCGTCCGGGCAGGGACCGCCGTAATCCACGGCCGTCCTCACGTCCCAGTCGGGCTCGAAGGTCTTCCGCCGGTTGAAAATGTCGTCCACCCACTGATTCATGGCCGAATCCGGCTTCAGGCTGTCCGCGGAGACCGGGTACCCGCAGGCCCCGATCTCGGCGATCCGCCCGAGGATGTTCCGGCCGAACGGAAGGTCGCCCACCTGGGCCGTGTAGATGCAGAGCCGGTCGCCATAGCGGTCTTTCATCCGCTGAGCCGCCGCCACCGGGTCCCCCTCATAGATCTTCCCGTCACTGACAATGACCAGGGCCAACAGGCCGGTCATCGAGCCCATATCATCGGAAGCTTTGTTGATGGCCAGGGCCAGGGGGCTTTTCCCGCCGGCCCAGCGGACAATCTCGATGGCCGAGGCGTACCGCTGGCGGTTGTACGGGCCGACGTCATAGAGCAGAGCGGTGGGCTCGGTCCAAGCCCCGGCCTCGAACCCGTACCGGCGCAGGGCCCCGGTCAGAGGCCGGTCCGGCACCCGCTGGTTGAACCGCCGGACGATGTCCTTGGCGATCTTGAGCTTGATCTGGCCGTTGTAGGGGAGAAACTTGGAGCCGGAAGCGTCGAGGATGACCAGAAAATTATCGACGATTTCCATGTACTCGTCCAAGCCCATTGACGTCGGCGTCTCCCCTCCGGGGGCGGGCGATATGTCGCCCTCCGGCACGGGAGCCATCTCGGCCGCGCCGCCGTCATCAGACGCCAGCCGGTCCAGGGTTTCGGGGTCGAACTCCTGACGGGCCTGCTTGCCGCCGCATCCCGACAGTAGGGCGGCGATCATTGCCAACACCCATATCCTCCCAAAGAACCTTGCCATCCTGCCACCTCCTGATTCGGTCGTTCGCGTGTTAGGGGTTACGGCCTCTCCCGACGGCTTTACTTGAAACGACGGCATCATATCTTAATTGACCCCGAAATTCAACCGTTACCGCCGTTCACCGAGCATTTCATCTTCCCGGCGGCCCGTCGAAATAGCGGACTATAATCCATTTATCCTTACTGCGATGAACCGTCACATGCAAGAATAATGTTGATCTGTTTTCAATTTTAGCCGGAAATCCGGGGCAAAGAAGCTTCCCGCCCCCTCCGCAAAAGCGACAAAATTCGTCCGCGTGTTACAAAAATGTATTTCAGGGATCGACATTCAGGGGTTGCAAAAGATCGAACAAAGCGTTAAAAAAGCGACTTTTTCGGGGGTTATCCCGACGGACAGAGCGCCGTCACGGTTGGCATGAAAGCTGCTAAACCATTCCGACAGCCGGCGGCCGGCGCCAACAGACCGCGGCCCGGCCCCTTCCGGCGGTTTGACCTAATACCTTAATCAACTTGCAAGGAGAATCATCATGTGCCGATTATTTGCCATCACCAGCGATGAGCCCCTTTCCCCCATGGTGGCGCTGGAAGCCCTGGATGTCATGCGGGAGGGGCACGACGGCTCGGGCGTGGGCCTCTTTTTAAGGGATCTCGCCGGGCCTTTCGACCACATGAAAAACGCCCCCGTGCTGTCCGGGATCTTTTCCGACGCCGGGATCAAGCGGCTGGACGACCACATGATGAACCTCGGGTTTCTCACCAAGTACCGGATGTCCATCCGGGTTCCCAAGCTTCCTCCCGAAGGGGTTCCCAAGCGGGACGTTTACCTGATCCGGGCCTATGATTACCCCGAGGACTGGGAGCATCTGACGGTGGAGGAGAAATACGCCCGGCTGCTGATCCTCCGGCTCGAGCTCCGGAAGATGGGCGAGGAAAACGAGGACATGATCGTCTTTTCGTTTTGGCCGGACGTCATCATGGTCAAGGAGATCGGTGATCCCATGAGCGTGGCCCGGCACCTGGGGCTTGACCGTGAGGAGCTCTCCGCCCGGGTGATCATGGCTCAGGGCCGGCAGAACACCAATTATGCCATCAACCTCTACGCCTGCCACCCCTTTTTCATCCAGGGGATTTCGACCATGACCAACGGGGAGAACACGGCGTTCGTTCCCATCAAGGAATATCTCACCTCGCGGGGGTTCCACGGCTACATCGGCTACAACTCCGATTCCGAGGTCTTCACTCATATTCTCCACTACATGATCCACCGGCTGAACCTGGGGATTGAGGCTTACAAGCACATCATCACCCCGCTCCAGGACGACGACATTGAAGCTCACCCCAACGCCCGGTTTCTGAAACAGCTCAAGCAGACCTGCCGCCGGCTGATCATCGACGGCCCCAACTGCGTGATCGGGAGCCTGCCCGACCACACCCTGTTCATGGTCCAGGACCGGAAGAAGCTCCGGCCCGGCGTGGTGGGGGGCCGTCCCGGCCGGTTCGCCTTTTCATCGGAGATCTGCGGACTGGACGCGATCATTCCGGATCGGGACAAAAACGCGGATTTTCAGCCCATGCATCTGGACACGGCCATAGTCGGTCCGGACCGCCAGGAGGTTCGAACATGGAGTCAAACACAGTCATTACCCCTTCCACACTGAGCATCAAGGACCTGCCCTGGCAGATCCGATGGAGCCGGGACCGGTGTACCCTCTGCGGTCGATGTACCGCCGTCTGCCCGGTTCATGCCATCGAGCTGGGGGTCTTCCGGAGCCGCCGGGTCCGAACGAGCCTCAACCTGACGGAAACCCCGGCCAACGACTTCGCGATTAACCACGGCATCCGGCAGCGGACCGACCCGGCTTACGCCTGCATCGGGTGCGCCATGTGCAGCCTGGTCTGCCCCAATGACGCCATCCGCCCGGACCGGTCCGACGAGACGGACAAGCTCCGGTTCCACATTGACCGCGGCGGTCAGCCCCGTCGGCGGGGCGGGCGCCGGAACGTGGCCGGCGGAATCCTCGACCGGATCAAGCTCATCCGGATCTCGATGCTCACCGACCCGGCCCTGGACGCCGGCCGGCACGAGTTCGAGCTCCGGACCCTTCTCGGGCGGGTCCTGCCCCCCGAGGAAAACCTCAAGTGCATGGCCGAAAACGGCTGGATTCCCCCGGTCCGGGAGATCTACCCCCTGATCATCGGGTCCATGTCCTTCGGAGCCCTGTCGCCGACCATGTGGGAGGGCCTTCAACTGGGGGTGACCTATCTCAACGAGGAGCTGAGGATGCCGGTCCGGGTCTGCACCGGTGAAGGCGGCTGCCCCCCGAGGCTCCTCCGGAGCCGGTTTCTGAAATACGTGATCCTCCAGATCGCCAGCGGCTACTTCGGCTGGGACGAGATCATCCACGCCATCCCCGAGATGAAGGAAGACCCCTGCGCGGTGGAGATCAAGTACGGCCAGGGGGCCAAGCCCGGGGACGGCGGCCTGCTGATGTGGTACAAGGTCAACCAGCTCATCGCCGCCATCCGGGGAGTCCCCGTGGGCGTCAGCCTGCCTTCCCCGCCGACTCACCAGACCAAGTATTCCATCGAGGAGTCGGTGGCCAAGATGATCCAGTCCATGTACATGGCCTGGGGATTCCGGGTGCCGGTTTACCCCAAGATCTCGGGGACATCGACGGCGCTCGCCGTCCTGAACAACCTCACCCGGAACCCTTACGCCGCCGGCCTGGCCATCGACGGCGAGGACGGCGGCACCGGGGCGGCCTACAACGTCTCCATGAACCACATGGGCCATCCGATCGCCAGCAACATCCGGGACTGCTACCTCAACCTGGTGAAGCTGGGGGCTCAGAACGAGATCCCCCTCTTTGCCGGGGGCGGGATCGGGAAAAACGGCAACCTGGCGGCCAATGCCGCTGCCCTGATCATGCTGGGGGCCTCGGGCGTCCAGATCGGCAAGTACATCATGCAGGCGGCGGCCGGCTGCCTTGGGTCCGAGTCGGACCGGTGCAACATCTGCAACATCGGCCTCTGCCCCAAGGGGATCACATCCCAGGACCCCCGGCTCTACCGCCGGCTCGACGTGGACGAGGTGGCCCAGCGGGTGGTCGATGTCTTTTTGAGCTTTGACACCGAGCTGAAAAAGATCGTGGCCCCGCTTGGCCGGTCCACGGCCCTGCCCATCGGCATGTCGGACGCTTTAGGCATCGACGACCCGGCCGCGGCAGACCGGCTCGATATCCAGTACATGGTCTAGCAATCACCCGCTTTGCCGCCCCCCGGCGTTCATCCGCCGGGGAGGCGACGGTTTTGGAGCATTGGAATGGACAACACAGCGGTTTTCACCATATCGGGCAAGAAGAACGGACAACGGATCGAATCCCGGATTCTGGAGGAGGAGATCCAGGCGGCGGTGGCTGACGGGCATCGCCGCCTGAAAATCGAGGCCTTTGGCCAGCACGGCATCGGCGGCCGGCTCTGGAAGGCCGGGGATGACCCCGTGTCCCTCAAAATCGACGGTCCCCCCGGCCAGCGGACCGGCTCCATGGGGTTTCCCAACACCGTCATCGAAGTCAACGGGCCCGCCTCCGACGACGTGGGCTGGCTCAACGCCGGCGCCGATATCCTGGTGCTGGGCAATGCCGGCAACGGGGCCGCCAACGCCATGGCCCAGGGCCGGATCTGGGTGGCCGGAAACATCGGGGCCCGGGGCATGACCATGACCAAGCACAACCCCCGGTTCGACCCCCCGGAGCTCTGGGTGCTGGGATCGGTGGGAGATTATTTCGGGGAGTTCATGGCCGGGGGGACCACGGTCATCTGCGGCCATCGGCCTCAGACCCCGGACAACGTCCTCGGCTACCGGCCCCTGGTGGGGATGGTCGGGGGCAAGGTCTTTTTCCGGGGGCCCCACAAGGGGTTCAGCCAGGTGGACGCCAAGCTCGCCCCCATCACCGACGCCGACTGGGCGTGGCTGACCGAAAACCTCCGGGGCTTTTTGAGCCGGATCGGCCAGCCCGACCTGATCGACGATCTCATCGACCGGAACCAGTGGCAGTTGATCACCGCCAAGACCCCCCTCGAGCGTCTGGGCCGGAAGCAGCGGTCCATGAATGCCTTCCGGGAGACGGTCTGGGAGGCGGAGCTGGGACCGGGCGGGCTCATCGGAGACCTCACCGACCTGGACCGCTCCCCCATCGGCGTCATCACCACCGGGGAGATGCGCCGGTTCGTCCCGGTCTGGGAGAACAAAAAATATCTCGCCCCCTGCGAGGCCACCTGCCCCTCCGGCATCCCGGTCCAGGAGCGGTGGCGGCTCATCCGGGAAGGCCGGGTGGACGAAGCCGTGGACCTGGCTCTGGCCTACACCCCGTTTCCGGCCACCGTCTGCGGCTACCTCTGCCCCAACCTCTGCATGTCGGCCTGCACCCGCCAGTCGGCCGGGATGGCCGCCGTGGACGTAACCCAACTGGGCCGGGCCTCGATCGAGGCGGCGGCTCCGGAGCTGCCTCCGGCCACCGGCCACCGCGTGGCCGTCATCGGCGGCGGCCCCGCCGGGATTTCCACCGCCTGGCAGCTCCGCCGGATGGGCCACGAGGCGGTTATCTACGACCGGTCCGACAAGCTCGGCGGCAAAATTGCCTCGGTCATTCCGGACAGCCGGATTCCCGCCGACGTCCTCGAAAAGGAGCTCGAACGGGTCGCGACGCTCCTGCCCCATGTCCACCTCCAACGGGGCTTGGAGCGGCGGGATGTCGAGGAGATTAAGGCCGACTTCGACTTCGTGGTGGTGGCCGTGGGAGCCCAAAAGCCCCGGATGCTCCCGATTCCCGGCAAGGAGCGGGCTGTTTCGGCCCTCGATTTCCTCGCCCGGGCCAAGGCCAACGAGGTGACGCCCGGCCGCCGGGTGGTGATCATCGGCGCCGGAAACGTCGGCTGCGATGTCGCCGCCGAAGCCCATCGCCTCGGGGCCGGGGAGATCACCCTCATCGACATCCAGGAACCGGCCTCATTCGGCAAGGAGCGGGAGCACGCCGAAGCCGTGGGCGCGGCCTTCAAATGGCCCGTCTTTACCCGGGAGATCACCGAAACGGGGGTCCTGCTCAAGTCCGGCGAGCTCCTCCCGGCCGACACCGTGGTCGTCTCCATCGGCGACGCCCCGGACCTCGACTTCCTCCCGGAGACCGTGGAGACCGACCGGGGGTTCGTCCGGGTGGACGAGACCTTCCGGACCACCGACGACAAGATCTTTGCCATCGGCGACGCCGTCAAGCAGGGGCTCCTCACCGACGCCATCGGCGCCGGCCGCCAGGCGGCCCGGGCCATCACCGACCTCATCGAGACCGGGACCTGCTCCACCGAGACCGCCTGCGAGATGATCGACAAACGGCGGGTCTCCCTCGAATACTTCGACCCCCGGATCAGCGCCTTCGACGACCTGGGCCATTGCGGAACCCAGTGCTCATCCTGCGGCGCCTGCCGGGACTGCGGCCTCTGCGTCGAGATCTGCCCTCAGAGCGCCATCCGCCGGGAAGCCGAGGGCCTGAGCGGCTACGAGTACGTGGTCGATCCCGACCGGTGCATCGGCTGCGGATTCTGCGCCGGGGCCTGCCCGTGCGGGGTCTGGAACCTGGTGGAAAACACGCCGATCGGGTAGCGACGACGCGGC
>CAYNGG010000057.1:0-13865 GCA_964396575.1 uncultured Desulfobacteraceae bacterium
GATTGGGAAAAGGCGCCCCAGCGGCGATAACCCGACGTGGCGGCCGGCCGGATGCCGGCCGCCTTACCGACTCGATGCCGTATTGCTCAGCAGAAAAGTGCCGCAGCCATAGTGGGTGTATTCGCCTACGTGAAACAGAGAGGCCAGGGCGAGGTAGGGGATGAGGTCCCCGCTGATGGGGAGGGTGAAGGTCTGGCGGCCGGCCCAACGGCCGGGCCAGGGAACGGGCACGGAACGGAGCTCGTAGCGGCTCATGGGGACCGTATCGGCATGGACAAAAGCCGCCCGCAGCGCATCGGCCTCCGCCTCGCTCAGCAGATCCCAGAATGCCTCCGGCGGGGCATTCCGGCCGGCGATCAAAACGGCCATCCGCTCAATCCAGGAATCCAGGATGTTTCGAATCGAGGGCACTTTGACCATCCGGCGGTAATCGCCGACCGAGACCTTCATGAAAAAGGGAGCCAGCCAACTGAGGCGGGAGTAGGTCCGGTTCGGGTCAAAACGCCGGGCCCATCCGTCGGACCACTGGGTGGACGTGGGCTGGTAGCGCAAATCGAGCTGTCCGTTTGCCACCAGGGGCGCCCACCGGGCGCCATGGGCCACGTAAACTTCCTTCAGCTCGAAGCTCCCCCACAGGCTGTTGGGGCTGGCATACTCCGAATTCAACCGGTAGCCGATCTCCTCCACCGCCGGGAGAATGACCTCCAGAAAATGACCATGGTCGGCGCTGTTGCCCATGAGCTTGAGCTCCCAGAGGACCGGCTCCCCCTTCCCGAAGCTCTTTTTGGCGGGATAGAAGCAGATGGCCGCCGCAATGGGCCAGGGGTCAGGGGGCACATCGGAATAACGATGGCGCCCCACAAAGACCAATTTTTTAGCGCCGCGGTCTTCCGTCCGAAAAGCATCCCAGGCGGCCAGGGACTTGTGCCAGGGCCGGGCGTCCACGGTGGGCAGCCGGTCGGCAATGGTCGAGCCGAGAATCCGGGACAGGGCCACGGCGGGGTTCCCGTTGGTTCGCGCAAGGGATGCGGTGACCCGGCAAACGAACAGGTACCGCAGCAGGCTAATAGGAATACTCGACATAATCGAGAAGCTCGTAGAGCAGCTTGACCTGGGCCGGCGGCCAGCTTCGGATTTTCCAGGCGGTCAGCATGTCCCGGGCCTCGGGGGTCAGATAGCCCATGAAGCGGCCCCAGTAGAACTGCTCTTCCTTTTTATCCTTGAGGTGGACCAGCTCGTGGAGCATCATCTGCTCCCGGGGCCGGAGGAGGGTGCGAAAGACCGTGGCCATTTCCAGGAGCCGGACAAAGGCCGCCACCTCGAAGGTGAGCATCCCCTTTTCGTCCCGGATGCGTGGTGAGAACAACTGGTAGGGTGATGAGTAGAACCGGACCCGCAGACAATCGAGGGGAAACCGGGCATCTAGATGAACCGCCCGGCAGAGGGCGTCTCCCATTCCCCACTTCGGCCCCCCCGGGGTGGTGGGCATGATCTGGATGAGCCCCTTGATCCCGTCACCATGGTAGATCAGGATCTCCTGAAGCCAGGCCTTGATCCGCTGCCGGTTGAGCATCACCAGGAAATGGCGGTCGTCATGGATGTAGGCGCCGCCCAGATGGTCCGCGTAATATCCCTCCCGCTCCACCAGACCGGCCGGCAGCCGGTTGACATATCCCCAGGCGATAACGCAGCGGCCCGCCTGGATTCGAAGGTTCCGGGCCCGGGCATCAATGGCCAGGCAGGTCCGGCAGAGCGGCTCTTTGGCCGACTCCAGGCAGGGATAAATCCAGCACCGGCCGCAGGGGCGCTCAAAGAGGCTGATCGGCGGCCCGAGCTGATCCGGTACCGCGAACAGCTCGGGGTCCACATCGGCGTACTCGAGGGTGGCCAGAATCTCATCGCCCCGCCGGCAGCGACGGATCCAATCAAAGGTGCTGAGCATCCAACGCCCGTCTCAGCGCCTCGATATTGCGAACTGCTTTAGGGTCGATCACCTTTTCGGGCGACAGGGGAATCTGCCAGTCCGACTCCTCGCCGGCATACCGTTTGGCCCAATCGATCAGATGACTTTCCGGGAGGATCGTCAGTCGGAGACTGCCAAAACCGAGGTACCGGTGGTTCCCGATTTTGTGGGCCAGGCCGGGCTCGAGGGCGACGGACCAGAGCAGCCGGGCCAGCTCCTCGTCCTCCAGGTTCCAGAATCGAATCCGGAACCGGACCCGCTCACCGGGCATGATGGCCCGGAAGTAGCTCGCCGCCACCGTGTCCGGTGAAAAGGACTCCATCGTCTCGACGGCGGGTGCCAGGGGCGCGTGGGGAAAGAGCCGCCAGTGATCGGCCACCCGGTCCACCTTGGCCTGGGCCCCGGACTGCTTTTTCCAGGCCCCCCCCACAAACTGCCAGTTGCCGTAGGGATAAGGGACCTTGAACCAGCTCGGCGCGGTCTCGAGGGCGTCAAACCGGGCAAACCCCACCGACACCCGGCCCATGAGGGCCTGGTTCGGCCCGTTGCCCACCCAGCCGAAGAGCCGATCGGCGGGATTGAGGCGGGCGATATCGACGCCATCCTTTTTCGAATCCGAGGCGATTGCATAGATGTTCCGGATCATCCCCTTGATGCTTCGGCCGGGCAGCGCATAAACCCGCTCGTCCCCCCGCCGTTCCGCCTCGGGCGGCGACATGGAAAAGACGTCCCACCCGTTGACCGGCCCCTCGGGCAGATCGGTCGAAAAGGATGGCTGTCCGCTTTCCTGGATGTTGAGGGGGGTGAGCAAGGCCGCCTCCACCCAGAGGCTGCCGCAGTGACCGCCAAAGGCCCGATGGGAGATGAAGCCGCCCTTCGCCGATGGGGGTGTCTTGCCGGTCTGACCCCCTTCGGCGTCAATGGGCCGATTCGGGCGGACGGCCCGGGCCGCCGCATCCCCGGTCAGCTCGATCCGCCGCCAGATACCGTCCGGGGACGATTCCGCATCCCCGAAGAGCTTCCCGGCAACCCGGTCGCCGTCGGCACACCGGTAGCTGATCCGATCCACATCCACCTCGGCCCAGCCGAACCCGGCGGTCTTATCCCCGCCGATGGGAACCTCCCCCCGGCGGAAGTCGTCGATGAGATGAAACAGGATGCCGATGAGCTCCATGTCGGCATCGCGGATGTCGGCCAGGTCGATCCGGAGCTGGAACCGGAAGCTGTCGCCGTAAGCGTAAAGGTAATCCCGCTTGGAAGCATCAATGGGCTTGCCCGTGGTCGGGTCCATCCGGATGCCGTCCATGGAACAGAATGCCTGGCTGGGATCATTCGGGTCCGCCAGATAGGCGTCGGAAAAAAAGATCATCCCCCGCTGCCCCTGCGCCCCGAAGAGCCGGTCGAGAACCGAAGCCGTCTTCCGGGTCTCACCCCAGAGGGTCCGGAGCACCTGAGTGGCCCGCTTCCGGAAGGCCCCCTTGATGGTGGAGCCCGGCACGTAAATCTCCCAGGCCCCGGCCTCGCGGCTGGAAGGAGCCCAGGAAAGCATCCGCATGAAAACGGTGTCGTAAGGCTTGCCGTATTTCCTTGAAATCTCCCGGTTGCCGACGCCGCCGGCCCGGAAATCAATGTGGACGGGCTGGGAGAGCTCCTGCCGGACCCGGTCCCGGTAGGTCTTCAGAAACTCGATGTGGTTCCGGTCGTTGGTGATGCTCTTGTTCAGGTTGGTCGGGTTGAGCATGTGGCGGAGCTGAACCCGGCTGTGGGCGTCGAGGAACTCCCGCCAGGTGGCCGATCGAATCCCCTCGGGGACCATCCCCGGATCGTTCCACTGGTATTCGGTGATCTTGCCCTCCTTGAGCATCTCTTTGATGAGGAGGTGCTCTTCCCGGCTCTTGATCTCCTCGTCCACCCAGGCATCGCTCTGGATCAGCCGGATCTGCTGGTCCACCTGATCGTAAAGAGACGGAAGGATTGCCTGGATGGCCGGGGTGAGGACCTTGACCATTGCCAGCTCGTCGTCGATCTTGTCAGCCAGGTTCTTGCCGAGGCTCCGCTCGAGTCCCAGACCGTCGGCCACCGATTCCCATGCCGCCTCGTCCAGAGACTCTCGGGTGGACTGGGTATGCTCCACCAGGTCGGTGACCCGTTTGGCCATGTTCGCTTTTTTGCCCAGAGCCTCCCGGAACGCCTCGTCGGCCGCTTCCAGGCTGGCGAAGGGCTGATCGGCAAAGGGCTTGACCTTGTTGAGAAGCTTCTTGTTGAGGGCGTGTTTGCCCTTGCCGAGCTTCGATACCGCCGTGGAGGGCAAGATGTAGGCCGATTCTTCAGCCGCTGAGCATTCCTTGAGCCAAATAGCGGTGATCCGGGGCAAATATTCAGCGAGCTTCTCCTTCCAGTCCTCCGGGTTCAGGATCGCCCCCCCCAGGGCCATCTCCAGCCGGTTCCGGATGGGCTCGGGGATGCCTTTCATCCCCTCGATGAGAAGCCGGGCCTCGATGTCGGGGAAAGCCGCTGTCTGGGGATCCACTTTCCCCCAGCTCCAGCCCACCAGAAGCGGGTTGTCGGCCCCGAAGGCGAGGTCGATCTGGAGGTGGTTGACCCCGTCCTGGATGGCCGGCGGGGTCTTGGGAGCCGAAAAGGGAAGCTTGATCTCCAGCCGGAGACGGCCGAGGCCCTTGCTCTTTCCGGCCCCGAACCAGAACCGCCCGGCCCGCATCTCTTCGAGGATATAAAGCATCCGATCCTGGTTCTCGCCCTTTTTCAATACGTTGTCCCGGAGGGAGAGATTAAAATCGAAGGTTGACCGCCGCAGGACCGTTTCCATCTTGTAATTAGCGTTGGCTTCAGCGGCCCAGCGGTCCTCGTCTAACTTGATCCCCATCCGCATGTCGAAAAACTGGTTCCGGGGATAAGCGTCTTTTTGAAGCTTGCAATCCACCCGCTCGATAAGCCCGTCAGGCATGACCTCGCCGTAAAGACGCTGCCACAGCGCATCAAGAAGGCCGATGTTCTTTCCGTTTTTCGATCGACCAGTGAAAGCGTCCATCAGGGTCTGCGCCGTCCCGGAGATCTCCCCGGCCAGACTGACGAGGCGGTGAGTGCCGTCGCCATCCCGGGTAAACAGGGTCTTCCGGGCATTTCCCCGGTAAATTGGGGATTCGGTAATCAGCTTTCCGCTAAGCTGCATCGCGTGCCTCCTGTATTTATTTTTGTTTTCACCAAGTGTCCATCCAAGAGTCGGGGAAGTTTTGTGAAATCAAGGCGCTAAAAAATTTTCCACCGGACAGCCATCTGATATTCCGAAGATAATTTTTTGAGCGCAACGCAACTATCGGGCAAATGGGCTATTGATGGATGGGCACAACAAAGCGTCCGCTCCCCTAACCGCTTCTTCTACCACAATTGCTCCGGCCTGACAAATAAAATGGTTTGCCCGAGACGTTCGCACGCAAAACGGGCAGGCCAAGGGATCTCGGCCTGCCCGTTATCAGGAAGCGAAAGGCGACGAGGACTGTCAGACGTCCGGAGACTCGCCCGACAGATCCGGGGACGCATCCGACAGCTCCCGGTCAAGGTCGAGGTGAAACCGGACCGGGCCTCGATACTGCTTGTTCTCGCCGTAGCGGGTGTGGAGCGCGAATTCCGATCGGGGATCAGACCAGGATGTGGCAATGGCCACGTGGCCCTTGGGAAAGGGCGAAATCTCGACGTCAACATAATCGGCCGGCGCCAGCGCCGTATCCTTTTCCACCAGATCATCCCGCTCACCATAGCAGATGAGCCAGGGGATCTCCTTTTCCGCGATCCGCTTTAAATTGAGAGAGCGGCCAAACAGCTTGACCGGCAGGGTCCCATCCTCGGAGATCGGGATGTTGTAGGAGGCAAAGCTCATTTCGGTGATGCACAGCGGGAGGTCGGTCCGCTCGTTGGCGAGCCAGTAATTCAGGGCCGCCGCCGTTTTGCTGATCTTGGGCGGCCTGTCGTTTTTGGGCCGCAGCATCATCATGTCCCGGAAAAAGGCCACGGTGGGCGTTTCGCTTTCGATACTCTTGAGCTTGTAAACCCAGCCCATGAGCAAACCGTCGGCGACCTGGTTGCCGTTGGGCAGGGTCTTGGTGCCGTAGGCCAGGTCGTTGAACCGCTGGGGGAGGTTGGCGAGAAAATTCCGCAATCCCTTGCTCCGGGTCCCGTCCATGGGCGATACACAGGTGAGCAATGCGTCAACCCGGTCGTCGAGCTCCCCGGTGAGAAGGTTGCAGACCGCCATATAGCCGCCCTGGCAATAGCCATTCAAGGTCACCGGCTTGCCATGGCGCTCGATGATCTTGTCGCAGAAAAAGGCCGTATCCCGAGTATCGTCCTCACCGGTCATGTTCTGGAGCGCCGGCGTCTTCTGGATGTCCTTGAGAATCCGGATGTAGGTGGGGACTCCCTGGTTGGCGAAGCAGTGAGTGTAGGAACGGTTCTCACCGGGGAGAAAGGCGAGGATGTTGGCGCCGAGGACATACGGCGGGATGATGAGGATCGGCTTGCCGGTGGGATCAACGGTTACCGACGGATCGGTGGGCATGACCTGATATAACAGGAAGCGGTCGGTCTCAGCGGCCAGCTCATCCCGTCCCCGCTCAAAATGGAACCCGTATTCCGCCTCAATGTCGGCGATGGCCTGGGGATAAACCCGGCTGACCATCTCCACCATCCGCGCCTGGCGATTGACGAAGGCTTCCACGTCCTCACCGGGAGCACAGGTGAGCGAGTTGAAAATGGCCTCAAGAGCACTCTTCATCTCCTGATTGCCATAGTCGTTGACGGCCCGGAGCGTAGCCATGAAGCTCCGGGTGGACAGGTCGTAGTTAAACTCCATTAATTCCATGTAGGACTGAAGGCTGTCCCAGGGAGAGGTGGTGATCAGCCGCTCACTTTCCACGTCGCGGAAGTATTGGGTGGAAATCACGAAAGGAATCAAAAGCTCGTTGATGTACTTGGTAAAGCCCGCAACAGTATGGTTGATGGCATTCACCTGGCCGGCTAAGATGGTCAGCGGGGCCATCAGCTTTTCGGAAAGCCCCTCAGGATCGCAGCCCGCCGGGGGGATAGCAAACGGATTCATCTGGTACATATCATTCTCCTCGGGATCTTGTTGAGCCCGGCGGCCCGACGGGGCCGCCGGCGGAAGGGGATCGACCGGCCTGGTCCGGACCGGACATGGATGTCGATTCTCATCTTATGCCATCACCCATTCCGGATCAATGGGGAATCCGACGTAAAAACGGGGCCGGATTCGGCGCCCGCCGACACCCTACGGCATGTCCGCCCGTCATCAGGCGCCTTCCTGGGACTCCGTGCTCTCCATGCCGGCAAAGTATTCGTCAACCTTGCTGAAATTGGTCTCCACCATGTTTTTGAAATTCTCCCGGCCCGTTTTATAGGTCTTGAGCCAGTCGTTGATCACCTTCTTCCCGTCGTTGGGCAGCCACGGGGCCTGATCGAGAAAGGCGCTCATCATCTTCTCGCCCTGCTCCTGAAGGGTCGTCATGGCGGCAAAAGAATTGTCAAAGGTCTTCTTCTGAAAATCAATCATCTGCTTAAACATCCGCTTCTGGTCCATTTGGTTCTCTCCTTTCATCCGGGATCTCCGGATCGTGTATTACTTTTCGGTAAAAATCTTGTCCATGCGGGCAAAGCCTTCGTCCACGGAGGTCTTGAAATTCTCCCGCGCCTTTTTATAAAAGGAAATGGATTCGTTAATGGTCTTCCGACCGTCCTCGGTGATCCAGGGCATCTGGCCCAAAAAGCTGTTGGCCATCTGCTCCGTCTGGTCGAGAATCATGCTGATAGCGGTGAAGCTGTTCTCGAACAAGCTCTTCTGAAAATCGATCATCTGCTGAGCCATCTTCGTGGACTCCATGGGGCACCTCCATAAACTGGGTTTGGGTTACGGGCCGATCCGGCATCCGCCGTTATCGGGGATGTCGTGATCGCTGGAACCCATAATAACGAGCAAAGCGGGTCGTGTCAAGGAAAAATGTTGCGCTGCACAAATTTTTCCGGCTTTTGCCGGCTGAATGGATAACCATTTAAATAGATATTGACTTTTCCATCCTTCCGTGTCACATTAGCCCTGAATCCGGGCTCCTGATCCCGGAAAAATGATGCAGCGTGACAATCCGGCCGACCCCTTCGGCCCCCCAGGAGGCCCCGTGAATCAGCCCAAGCTCGTTTTCAAGAAATACCCGAACCGCCGCCTTTACGACACGGAGCACAGCACCTACGTGACCCTTCGCGATGTTGCCCGGATGATCCGCGAGGGCCGCCGTGTCCAGGTTCTTGACGCCAAGACCGACGAGGACGTCACCGCCTTTATCCTGACTCAGATCATCATGGAACGGGCGAGGAACCGCAACAGCCTGCTCCCCGCCTCCCTGCTCCATCTCCTCATCCGGTCCGGCGAAGACGTGTTGAGCGAGTTTTTCGACAAGTACCTTGAGCGGACCTTGCAGACCTATCTGAACTATAAGAAGAGCATGGACGAGCAGATCCGGATTTGCCTGGAGCTGGGCATGGACCTTTCGACCGTCACCGAACGGCTTTTCACCGAACGATCGGGCTTCGGGCCGTTTTTCAACGAGGATCGGGAGGAGGAGCCGGAAAACGGCAAGCCTTTGACCTGACCCCTTGCCCTCCATCGCCGGTTCGTTTATAATGCCCTCTGCTTTATGACGCCGGCGGAACCCGAACCCACACTGAAAGGGAATCCACCATGCCAGATCACCAGCAGACGCCACCCAGCCCGCTCGATTTTTTCAACGACTGGTTGAAAATGGCCTTTTCGGCCTGGGCCGAGGTCCCCGGAATGGCCGGGACCGACGCTCCCAAGGCCGAGGAGCGGGCTTCCCGCCCGGACGAGGCCCCCGGTGCCGCTTTTAAAGCTTACAAGACCTGGGAAACCGCTCAGAAAGTCATCCAGTCCCTGATCGGGTCCATGAGCGACCCGGAGTCGCTCAACAACTCCATGCGGGGAACGGAAGCGGTTCCCGAGCTGATCGGCACCATCGGCCAGCAGATCTGGGACAGCTATCTGGCCATGCAGAGTAAGCTTCTGGAGCGGGCCGCGAAGGTCGGCCAGCAGACCCAGGCCTATTCCTTCGATGACATCGACCCCAGCCTTTTCCGAACCTTTCGGGAAATCTACGAAAGCGAGGTCCAGCAATTCCTTAACGCCCCCACTCTGGGCCTGACCCGGTTCTATCAGGAGCGTTACAACCGGTTTATCGACAAGTACAGCGTTTACCAGGCTTCCCTGAGCGAGCTGTTGTACATGTTCTATCTCCCGCTGGAAAAATCGGCGATGGTCATGCAGGAAAAGCTTGAGGAGCTGGCCGAAAGCGGAGAGCTCCACGACGACACCAAAGCCTACTATAATATGTGGGTCCAGATCCTGGAGGGGCACTACATGAACCTGCTCAAGTCGTCGGAGTACACCCAGGTCCTCTCCAACACCATTGAATCCCTCGTCGCCTACAAAAAGGCCCGTGAGGACTTTCTCTGCGACGTTCTCCAGTCGCTTCCCGTTCCCACCTACCGGGAGATGGACGCCCTTTACAAGGACATTTACGACCTCAAGAAACAGGTCAAAGCGATGGCCAAGGCCATGGAAGAATCGACCGATTAACCCGCGCCCCCAAGGAGACGCCTATGACTCAGCCCAAAATCGCCGTTGACCTGATCCTGAAAAAGCTCGCCGAAAGCACCGAGCAAACCAAGGACCGGGCTCAGCGAGCCTCGGAGGTCCTTCTGGGGCCGCTGGATACGGACTTGTCCAAGACTCCTTACGAGGTCGTTTATGAGGAGGACCGGATCAAGGTCAAGCACTACCGGCCGGAAACCGTCACCTACAAGCTTCCGTTGTTGATCACTTACGCGCTCATCAACCGGGAGACCATGCTCGACCTTCAGGAGGGCCGGAGCGTCATCCGGACTTTCCTCAATAACGGCCTGGAGGTTTACATGATCGACTGGGGCTACCCCACCCGGAAGGATCAGTATCTGACCATCGACGACCACGTCAACGGCTACATGGACCGGGTCATCGACTTTATCCGGAAGCGCCACGATCTGCCCCGGATCAACCTCATGGGGATCTGCATGGGCGGGGCGTTCTCCGTCATGTACGCCTCGCTCCACCCCGACAAGATCCTGAACCTGATCACCACCGTCACCCCGACCAATTTCGACACCGACACGGGGCTCCTGCATATCTGGATGCGGAACACCCGGGCCGACATAATGGCCGAAGGGTACGGCAACATGCCGGCCGACCTCATGAACCTCGGGTTCCTGCTGCTGAACCCCGCCCGGCTGATGATTGACAAGTACGTCGGTTTCCTGGAAAACATGGACAACCGGGGCTTCGTGGAGAACTTCGTCCGGATGGAGAAGTGGATCTTCGACAGCCCGGACGTGCCCGGGGCCACGTTCCAACAGTTCATCGAGGACTGCTACCGGCAAAACCTGCTCATCCAGAGCAAGCTGATGCTCGGGGACCAGCGGGTGGACCTGAAGAACCTCACCATGCCCCTGCTCAACATCTACGGCAAGTTCGACCACCTGGTGCCGCCGGCCGCCTGTGAGCACCTGACCCGGCACGTGGGCAGCACGGACACCGAGGATCTCTGCATGAACACCGGCCACATCGGGATATATGTCAGCTCCAAGAGCCAGAAGGAGTTCGCGCCCAAAATCCTCAAGTGGCTCAAGGCCCGGGAGCCCGAGGAGACCTCGGCGGAGCCGGCCCCCCGGCGCTCCGGACGCAAGCCGGCGACCGCCAACACCTCCCGCCGACCCAAGGCATCCGTTCGGTCGTCAGGCGGGCGGCCCCAATCCGATAAAACCCCTTCCGCGCCCAGGAAACCATCGCGATAGCTGATCCGCTCAATCGGGACCAAGGAGACATCATGACCCAGGACACCAACTATTTCAAAACCTTTTGCCGAATCAGCAAGGCGTTCGGCACCACATTGAACACCGATGAGCTGCTCGACCTCATCGTCCGGAGCGCCATCGACACCATGGCGGCCAAGGCGGCCTGCCTGTTTCTGGCTGACGAGGAGCGGGGGCTTTCCGTCCCCGTGGCCCAGAAAGGGCTATCCGAGGGCTACCTCCACGCCGAGCCTATGCGGATCGAAACAGCGGTCAAGGAGATTCTGGCGGCCGGCGGCTATCTCGCCTTTCGAGATGCCGCCTCGGACCCCCGCCTGGATAACCACGAGGCCAAGCAGGCGGAGGGGATCGCCTCCATCCTGGCGGTGCCCATAACAATGGAAGGCAAGGGCGTCGGCGTCCTGTCGCTTTACACCGCCGAGCCCCGGGATTTCTCCGAGGACGAGGTGGATTTCCTGACCGCCCTGGCCGAGCAGGGCGGTATCACCATCCAGCACGCCCGGCTCTTCGAGCGGCTCGACAAGAACTCCCGGCTCTTTTACAGCTTCTCCTCCAGCATCAACTCCAGCCGGGACGTCCGGAAGATCTTTCACATCCTTTCGGCCGACATCGGCGAGACCTTCGGGATGAAAGGGGTCTCCATCCGGCTCTTCAACCCCGAAACCCGGATGATGGACCTGGTGGCATCCTACGGGCTGAGCGAGACCTTCATCAACAAGGGCCCCATATCAGCCGACAAGAGCGAGGTGGTGGCCGAGATCCTCCGGGACCAGACCGTTATCATCGAGGACGTGACCACCGACCCCCGGCTCCAGTACCCCGAAGAGTCCAAAGCCGAGGGGATCGTCTCGGTCCTCGGAGTGCCGGTCAAGTCCCGGGACCAGGTCATCGGGGAGCTGCGGCTGTACAGCGGGGTCCAGCGGGATTTTCCCGAAAACCTGGTCAACCTGATCATCGCCCTGGCCCATCAGGGGGGGATCGCCATCGAAAACGCCCGGCTGGTGGACCGGATTCGGATGAACACCGAGATCTTCCACGACATGGCCGTGAGCATGAACGAGACCCTCGACGTGAAAAAGATACTCCACGTCCTTTCCGCCGACATCGCCGAAATCTTCGACGTCAAGGCGGTCTCCATCCGGCTGCTCGACGAAGACCAGAAGACCCTGGAGCTGGTGGCCAGCTATGGCCTCAGCGAGACCTACCTGAACAAAGGTCCGGTCTATGCCGAGGCCTCCATTTCCGAGGCCCTCCAGAAAAAGGTCAGCGCGGTCCTGGACGCATCCACCGACGAAGGGGTTCAGTACCGGGACGAGAAACGGAACGAGGGGATCGTCTCCATCCTGAGCATCCCCATCCACGCCCGGGATGACGTGATCGGGGTCATGCGGCTTTACAGCGGCGTGAAGCGGGAGTTCACCGAAGACGATATCATGCTGGCCGTGGCCCTGGCCCACCAGGGCGGGCTGGCCATCCAGAACGCATCCATGTACCTGTCGCTTCAGGAAGACAAACAGGATCTGGAGCAAGACATCTGGAGCCACCGGTCCTGGTTCTAAACGGATCGGGCCGGATGCTAACGGATTAACTTCATCAAGGAGGCGCACATGATGTTGGGAAAAACCATCGACCAGCTTTCGGTGGGAGCCGCGGAGGAGTTTTCCAAAACCGTGACGGAGACGGACATCTACCTCTTTGCCGGAATCAGCGGGGACCTGAATCCGGCCCACATCGACGAGGCTTACGCCCGGAATACCTTCTTCAAGGGCCGGATCGCCCACGGGATGCTATCGGCCGGCTTCATCTCCGCCGTCATCGGAATGAAGCTGCCCGGGCCGGGCACCATCTACCTCAAGCAGAACCTGTCCTTTCGCGCTCCGGTCCGCATCGGGGATACCATCACCGCTCGCGTTGAAGTGGCCCATCTGATCCCCGAAAAAAACCGCGCGGTCCTCACGACCACCTGCGTCAACGCCGACGGCACGGTGGTGGTGGACGGCGAGGCGACGGTCAGCCCCCCCAAGGCCCCGAAGGACTGATTCCATCCTTATTCCGTCCGGGGAGACAAGCCGACCGTCTCCCCGGCCATCAGACGACGTTTCCCTGAATGTACTTGTCGATGCTCTCCTTGATCCGGCCGTCCGAAAGGCTCTGGAGCTTGTCGGCGCAATCCGGGCAGAGGATGACGTAGCCATCGGTCCGATGGATCTGGAGATGGGTCATCCGCTGGCCGCACTGGTGGCAGATGTTGAGCATGAAGCGGAGCCCGACCCCGTAGGTTGATCCGCCGGGCCGCTCCACCCGGCGGCACCACATCACGTGAGCCCGGTAGGTCTCACCCGGCGGCGGCTCTCCGTCCCCATCCCCGTCCCCGTCCCCAAAGAGCACAAAGATGTCCGACCCGGGCGCCAGCGGATCTCCGGTTTCAAGGTAGAGGCCCCCCTCGCACCGGTTGTGCATGACGGCCGGGTGCCGGATACGGGCATTTTCATAATAGGCGTAACGGATGGGGATCTCCTCGGGCTGGCGGCTGAAGGCCCGGTAGTTGCTCTGCGACTCCGAAGAGGGATTCTCCTGCATGGGGCACCTCCTGATCTTCTCCCCCGGCGAGCGGAGGAAAACGGGGTGAACGGAAGGACTCGCCTGTCTTCAAATACCGGTTGATTTCGGCCGTCTTCGCGTCCGGTGCCCGGCGGCGGAATCAGATGAGGCCGGGACGCCACACGTTCAGGGGGAAAGCTTGCGGACGGTCATTGGAGTCACGCGATAAGTGAAACGACAGTCCTTTCAAAATTTTCAGTCAATGTTACACCATCCCAGCCCATGGCGTCAAAAGGATTTTTCCCGAGCAAGACCAAGTTAAATATATTCAACAACTTACAAATTCACCCCGCATCCGTCCAATTCCGCCGGAAAGGCCAGCCGCCCCCCAGAGGCCAGAGATATCAGAGATCAGAGC
>CAYNGG010000058.1:0-13804 GCA_964396575.1 uncultured Desulfobacteraceae bacterium
AATCACCAATCACCAATCACCAATCCTCAATCATAGGTCCTCATTACTCAAACCGGATCGGAGCGGGCCATGCTGCTGGTAATCGATGTGGGCAATACCAACACGGTGCTGGGCGTCTATGACGGGGATCGGCTGGCTGAGAGCTGGCGGATTCACACGAATCGGAGCGTCACGGCCGATGAATTCAACGTCCTGATCACCGGCCTTTTCGCCGGGAGCCGGATGGAGCCCGGCGAGGTGGCGCGAACCATCATCTCCTCCGTCGTCCCGCCCATGGTGCCCATCCTGGACGGTTTCTGCCGCCGGTATCTGGGGCATTCGCCCACCTGGGTGGACCCCCGGACCTACGGGGGGATGCCCATCCGCTATTCCAACCCCGCCGAAGTCGGAGCGGACCGGATCGTCAATGCCGTTGCCGCCTACGAGAAGTACGGGACCGCCCTCATCGTCATCGACTTCGGCACCGCCACCACCTTTGACGCCATCTCGGCCCGGGGGGAGTATCTGGGCGGGGCCATCAGCCCGGGGATCATGATCTCGGCAGAGGCCCTCTTCCAGAACGCCTCCAAGCTGCCCCGGGTGGAGCTCTTTTCGCCACCCGAGCGGGTGGTCGGCAAGGACACCGCCGCCAGCATCCAGGCCGGGATCATCTTCGGCTACGCCGGGCTGGTGGAGGGGATGGTCCAGCGGATGGCCGGGGAGATGGGAGCCGTTCGGGTGGTCGCCACCGGGGGCTTAGCCCCGCTTATGGCCGCGGTCTGCCCGGCCATCGAGGCGGTCGAGCCGGACCTGACCCTCGAGGGGCTCCGGATCATCGACGAGCGGGGAGCCGGCGGGGCTCACGCCTGGCCGGCGTCGGATTGCAGGTAGCCGGTAAACCCGGCAACCGCGTTTTTCAGGAACCCCCGCTCCCGCTGCCGGACTTCGTGAGGAAGCCTCGGCCACTCGGCCAGCAGCGGATCGGTGGCCAGGAGCGTCTCGATGCACCGGTCCGGAAAATCGGGGTGGGACGGGTCCAGTCGGGTCATTTCCTTCCGGATGGTTTCGGCCCAGAGGTGGAGCTGAGCCCGGTGGGCGGTGAGGAGCTCCGGGGTCCGCCGGGTGGCGCCAAAGTGGCCGTAGAGATATTGGGCGTGGGGGGTCCGGATCAGGGCGTCAAGGCTCTCCACCGAGGTTTCCAGGAAAAACCGGGGGGGCGTGGCCGGACGGAGGTAGAACCGGTCGCCGGGCAGGTCGGCAAAAACCCCGGCCGCCTCGCCGCCGAAGAGGAATTCCCCGAACCGGTAGCTCACGTGGTGAGGGGCGTGGCCGGGGGTGAGAATCGGGACCACCGGCTCATCGCCTCCAAGGTCCACGGGACCGTCGGCCGCCTGGAGCAGGGTTGCCGGGACCGGAGCGATGGGGCCATAGGCCTCGGCCGTTTTACCCAATGTTTTCAGGCTCCCCGCCCAGAGCTTAGCCGGGTCAGCCAGGTGGCGGACCCCGGCGGAGTGGCAGATCACCGGCGTCTCCGGAAACCGGGCCAAAAGGTCCCCGGTTCCCCCGGCGTGGTCGATGTGGATGTGAGTGAGAAAGATCGCCGCCAGCCGGCGGACCTCGAGGGCATCCAGGGCCGCGATCAGGTCCGGAACGGTCGCCGCCGGTCCCGGGTCCACCACAAACGGCGGGTCCCCGTTATGGACCCAGGCTCCGATAAAGTCATCGAAGCCGGTGAGCGTGGGTTGACTCAGCGGGATGAGGTGGAGATTCGGGGCGATGGCGTAAATGGGAGGGGATGTCGTCATGGAAATCAGCTCGTTTAGTGGTTTGGGGGTTATCCGCCGGATGAGGGTCGATCGGATGGGGTCAATCCAGCCCCAGGGCGGCCTCAAGCTGGCGGATCTCCCGCCGGAGGGCCTCCCGGTTGGCCTCGGACATGACTTCAGCGCTGAGCCGCCGTCTGAGCCCCAACAGGCGCATCCGATCCCGATGGTCGGCGCAGGTCACCGCCGGCCCTTGCTCGGCATCCGTTTTTTGCGGCGGGACGCCGCACCCACTCCTCATCTCAATTTCTGGACCTTGTTGTAGATCTCCAAGAAAACCCGGAAAAAGGCCGCGTTTTCGTTGAAGGCCTTGTTGAAGATCTTTTCCAGGCTGTCAATATCCGCGATGTTGATGATGACGTTGACGCTCCGGTTGAAGGCCGTCATGTTGTCAAAGGTCTTGAACCGCTTGGTCAACAGGACGACGAACATCTGCCGGCGGTGGACCATGAGCATCTGCTCGAGGTACCGAAGGACGTGATTGGCGTTCGGGTCGTGGGTTCCGAACATCTCGTTGATCATCAGGACCTCGAAATCGTTGGCCCGCATCATCTTGAGGGCCTCGCGGGGGCTGTCGGGGGTCGAGACATGGTATTCCTGGGATGCCAGCAGGGCTTGGATCTTGCCCTTAATCCCGTCGTCCGGCTCGCAGATCAGGGCCGTCTTGGTGCCTTCGGGGAGAAAGGCAAAGGGGCTGGTGGCCGCCGAGGAGAGGTCGTCGTCTCCGCCGCCACTGTCAGTGGGGGGCGGTGGGGTTCGCGCCGGTTTACTCTCCCCCCTGGGATGGTGAGCCGCGGCCCCGCCGCCCGGGGTCACCGAGATCTTTTTTTTGCACTTGGGACAGTTGATGGCGATGGACTGGCCCTTGGGGACCTTCCTGAGCTTTTCATCCGGGATTTTGATTTTTGCCTGGCAATGATCACATGCGACGTCCATCGATCCTCTCCGTAATTTGGATTCGCCCGGCCGATACAGGCTATCGCTTTTTGCCGTAGCCGGAATCGAGCTCCAGGTTATCGATATCGGTGGTGGCCTCGCCCCGGCTGCTCTTGATCATGTCGATTCCGCGGCGGGTTATGCCCCGTCGCGAGCAGTAGGCCATGGCGGTCTCTTCGGTGATCAGCCCCTTTTCGTAGTGATCGAGTGCCGAGTCGTCAAAGGTCATCATCCCGAAGGGTCGGCTGGCCGCCTGAATCTCGTAGAAGGTCTTGCCTTCGCTCTCCCCGTTGAGGATGACCTCGTGGGCCCGCATATTGTTTCCCAGGATGTCGAAGGCCGCGATCCGGCCGCCGCCGATTTTGGGCAGGAGCCGCTGGCAGACGATCCACCGGATGGTCCCGGCCAGCCGGGCCCGGACCTGTTTCTCCTCCTCGATGCTGAACATCCCCAGGATCCGGTCGATGCTCTGGCCGGCGTCCACGGTGTGGAGGGTGGAAAAGACCATGTGGCCGGTTTCGGCGGCGCTCAGGCCGATCTCCACCGTCTCCCGGTCCCGCATCTCCCCCACCAGGATGACTTTGGGGGCCTGGCGGAGAGCGGCCCGGAGGCCGCTGGAAAAGGCGTCGAAGTCGGTTCCCAGCTCCCGCTGGTTGAAGGTGCCTTTCTTGTGGGGATGGGAAAACTCCACCGGGTCTTCCAGGGTGACCACGTGGATCGACTTGTTCTCGTTGATCATGTTGAGGACCGCCGCCAGCGAGGTCGATTTCCCCGATCCGGTGGCGCCGGTGACAAAGACGATCCCGTTGTTCTCCCCGGCCATGTGAACAAAGGGCTCGGGCAGGTTCAGGTCATCGATGGTCGGGATTTTGGTGGCGAGCTGCCGGAGGACCACCGAATACTTTCCCCGCTGAGCGAAGACGTTGACCCGGAAGCGGGATTTGCCCGGCAGGGAATAGGCCAGGTCGCAGGACCCCGACTTGATCAGGTTCTCCGTAAGGCGCCGGTCCCCGTTGATCAGGTTCAGGGCGAAGATCTCCGCCTGGAACGGCGTCAGCTCGTTGACCGGCGGGTCGAGCTCCACCCCCACCAGCAGCCCCGAGCTTTCCACCTGGAACGGCTTGCCCACGGTGACATTCAGGTCGGAGACACTGCTCTGGGAGTCGAGCATCCGGGTCAGGATGAAGTCGATTTCCTGTTTTCTCATGGCGTGCTCCTCGAAAGTGGGTGCGGCGTCCCGCCGCAAACGGTCCGGGACCGGCCGGCCTCCGGGTTAGGCCTCGGTGAAGTCGTCGGGCGGATTTTTGAGCATGGGCCGGAACCGGGACTTCTCGTTGGCCTTGATGTAGGCCTCGTCCGGGCTGATCTGCTTTTTCTGGAGCAGATCCATGATGGCGTCGTCCAAGACCTGCATTCCGTACTTTTTCCCCGTCTGCATGGCGGAGTTGATCTGGAAGGTCTTATTCTCCCGGATCAGGTTCCGGACCGCCGGGGTGGCGATCATGATCTCCTGAGCGCAGACCCGCCCCTTTTTATCGATCCGTTTGAAGAGCACCTGGGCCAGGACCGCCCGGATGCCGTCGGAAAGAGTGGACCGGATCTGCTCCTGCTCGTTGGCCGGAAAGACCTCGATCACCCGGTCCACGGTCTTGGCCGCGCTGCTGGTGTGGAGGGTCCCGAAGACGAGATGTCCGGTGGAAGCCGCCTCCACCGCCAGCCGGATGGTCTCGAGGTCCCGCATCTCCCCCACCAGGATGATGTCCGGGTCCTCACGGAGCGCCCCCCGGAGGGCCGCCGAAAAGGTCTTGGTGTGGGTTCCCACCTCCCGGTGATTGACGATGCAGGCATGGCTTTCGTGGACGAACTCCACCGGGTCCTCGACGGTCAGAATGTGATCGTGCCGGGTCTTGTTGGCCACATCGATGATGGCCGCCAGCGTGGTTGACTTCCCGCTGCCGGTGGGACCGGTGACCAGAACGAGTCCCCGGGGCAGGGAGGCCATCTTCGAGACCACCGGCGGCAAACCGAGCTGCTCGGCGGTAAGAATGGTGCTCGGGATCTCCCGGAAGACGGCGGCGCACCCGTATTTCTGCATGAAAAAGTTGGCCCGGTAACGGGCGAGGCCGGGGATCTCATAGCCGAAGTCAACATCGCCGGTCTCCTCGAAGACCTTGACCTTGTCCTCGGGGGCGATCTCGTAGAGCATCGCCTTGAGCTCGTCGTTTTCGAGCTTTTTGTATTTGATCCGCTCGATCTCCCCCCGAAGCCGCAGAGCGGGAGGCTGGCCTGAGACCAGGTGGAGGTCAGAGGCCCCCTGATCGTTCATCAGCTTGAAAAACGCGTCGATTTTAGCCATTGCTCACCTGATTGGGTTTGACTGCCGGAGGGTTAGACAAGGGACCCCGCCAGCCCGTAAAGGCTGCCGACCAGAAACTCCCGCAGAAAGATGATCGTCAGAAGGACGATGATGGGGGAAAGGTCGATTCCCCCGTAAGTCATTGGTAAACGGCGCCGGATCTGGTAAAGCACCGGCTCGGTGACGTTGTGGATAAAGCGTACAATGGGGTTGTAAGGGTCCGGACTCACCCAGGACAGGACCGCTCGGGCGATCACCACCCACATGTAGAAGACCAGGACGATATCCGTCACCTTTGCCAACCCCGCCAGAAACTTTCCGATAATGAACATTGTCGATTCAAACCTCGTCGATGTCTTGATTTTCACATCCAATCCGTATAAGTTCAGCCATTATGAAACGGCATGGATGAAAAATCAAGCAGATTCTCGGCCCGCCGTCAGCCGCTGGACGGCCGACGGATACGGGCATTCGAAAGCTTTCCCAATCGGTATAAAGGAGCGCGTATGACTACATCCAGCGGAAGGATCGGATTCATCGGCGGCGGCAATATGGGCGAGGCCTTTGTGGGGGCCCTCATCAGCGCGGGCCGCTACACTCCCGATGCGGTGGGGGTGAGTGACGTCAGCACCGAGCGTCTCCGGACCCTCGAAGCCACCTACGGCATCACTCCCATGACGGACAACCCCCGGCTCTTTGACCAAAGCGACGTGGTGGTCCTGGCGGTCAAGCCTCAGCAGATGGCCGCCGTCCTGAAGGAGATCGTTGACCGGCCCGGCTACGGGGTCTCCGAGCCCAGGCTCGTCATGTCCATTGCGGCGGGCATCCGGCTCCGGACCATCGAGGGAATTCTCTACCCACCCCTCGATGAAGCGGCCCAAGCCCGGCTGCCGGTGATCCGGGTGATGCCCAACACCCCGGCCCTGGTCCTGTCGGGGATGTCGGTGATGAGTCCCAACCGCCACGCCACCGACGCCGACCGGGCCACGGCCCGGACCCTTCTGGAGGCCACCGGAGAGGTGATGGAGCTGCCCGAGGATCAGCTCGACGCGGTCACCGGCGTCTCCGGGTCCGGACCGGCCTACGTTTTCTATCTCATCGAGGCCATGACCGAAGGCGGGGTCCAGGCCGGCCTCGACCCGGCCGACGCCGTGGCCCTGACGCTCCAGACGGTCAAGGGCGCGGTCCGGTTGATGGAAGCGAGGGGAGAGGCCCCGGACGCGCTCCGTCGAAAGGTCACCTCTCCGGGCGGCACCACCGAGGCGGCCCTTTCGGTCCTGTCGGAGCACCGGGTCGGCGAGCACATCGCCGCCGCCGTGGTGGCGGCGGCCCGGCGGGCCGCCGAGCTGAGCGGGCCGGAGGGCTGATCCGTGGCCCTGACCGATTCCCGGCCGGATCCGGGCGGTCTCCCCTACACCCTGCTCCGGGCGGGGCTCGGCGCCGTCTTCCTCTATGCGAGCTTCGAGAAGATCCTGTCGCCGTCGGCCTTTGCCCAGGCGGTGGAAAACTACGCCCTCCTGCCGCCCGCCCTGATCCATCCCGTGGCCCTGTTTCTGCCCTGGATCGAGGCGATTTGCGGCGGGCTGCTCATTGCCGGGCGCCTCACCCTGGGGGCCGCCTGTATCGTTGACATCCTGATGATCATATTTATTTTGGCCTTTACCATCAACTGGGCTCGGGGCGTGGACGTGAGCTGTGGCTGCTTTTCTCTCGAAACGGAGGGCCAAACTGGTGAAAACACCCTGTATATTCTGCGGGATCTGGCCATTCTGGCGGTGGGGCTCTATGTCCTTTACATCCGGATTGAGCACCAACGCCGAATTCAGGATGACGAGCTGATATGACCGGTAACCGTCTTCGGTTGGGCCGGGTCGCTTTCGGCCTGGGACTCATCCTGATCATCGGGCTGCTGGGGGGGATCACCGCCAACGCGGCCGAGCCCTTTAGACTGACCACCCGAGCGATCCCCGAATCTTTGGCCCCCGGAGCCGAAGGCCGGATCGAGGTGACCATCTCGATGGCTCCGGGCCATTACCTCTATGCGGAGCGATCCGGCGTGACCGCCGGGGAGGTGGACGGGCTGACGGTGGGACCGGAAATCCGGCCCGAGGGGGAGCCCAAGGACGATCCCCATCTGGGAACCGTGACCATCTACCGCGAGTCGGTGACCTTCCGCCTGCCGGTAACGGTGGCGGCCGAAGCCGCTCCGGGCAAACGCTCGGTCCCCCTGACGGTCCGTTTTCAGGGATGTACCGAAAAGCTCTGCTTCATGCCCGATCGCCGGACGGTAACCGCCGACCTGACCGTTCAGGCGGCTACCGCGTCGGCCGGTCCGGCCGACGAGGCGTTCGAAACCGGCCCGTCATCCGGCCCAACGACAGACGCCCCTCTGATCGACGGCCCTCTGGTGTCCCCAACCGTCGAGCCCCTCCCGGCCGGGCGGACGGAGGCCGGGACTTCCGCCATCCGGCGGGCGGCCGACCGGTTTGGGATCATGGGGGTGCTGGCGGCCGCCTTTGTCTGGGGGCTGCTCGCCAGCCTCACCCCCTGCGTCTATCCGATGATCCCGGTGACGGTGAGCGTCATCGGGGCCGGCAGCGGGGGCAGCGCGGTCCGGGGCTTCTTTCTCTCCCTGCTCTACGTCCTGGGGATGTCGTTGACCTATGCCGCCTTCGGAGTGGCCGCCGCCTGGACCGGGGAGCTCTTCGGGGCCGTGGCCGGCCATCCGGCGGTCCGGATCGGGGTGGCGGCCCTGTTCCTGATCCTGGCCCTGGGCCTCTTTGATGTCATCTATATCCAGATGCCGGCGTCGGTGACGGGCCGGCTGGGCGGGGCGAAGGCTGCCGGGGTCGCCGGAATCCTGATCACCGGAGCGGCCGCCGGAGCCATTGTGGGCCCTTGCGTGGGGCCCCTTCTGGTGGGCTTGCTGGTTTACATCGCCGGACTCGGCAGCAAGGTCATGGGGTTTTTGATCATGTGGAGCTTCGCCCTGGGCATGGGGATGCTCTTCGTGGTGATCGGGACCTTTTCCGGAGCGGCAACGGCCCTCCCCCGATCCGGCGAATGGATGGTCCGGCTTAAGCAGCTCTTTGGCGTGATCATGCTGGCCGTGGCCCTCTACACCCTCCGGCCGTTGATGCCGCCGGAGGTTTTCCGGCTCTGCCTTGGCGCCTTTCTGATTGGCCTTGGCGTCTTTGCGGGGGCTTTAGACCCCCTGACGCCCGACGCGGCCGGGGGGCGGCGGCTGGTCAAAGCGGTCGGGCTGGTGATCCTGGTCCTCGGGGCCGGGTATGTCGCCCGGTTCACGCTCGACCAGGGAGCGGTGGCCCCGGGACCGCCGCCTTCCGCCGGGACCGGGATCACCTGGCACGGCGACCTGCCGTCGGCCCTGGCGGCGGCCCGGACCGAGGAGCGGCCGGTGATGATCGATTTCCGGGCCGACTGGTGCAGTGCCTGCTTGAAGCTCGAGCGGGAGACCTTTTCGGATCCGGCGGTGGTCCAGGCAGCTCGGCGGGTTGTGGCCGTCAAGATCGACTGCACCGACCCCGACGACCCGGAGGTGAAACGCCTCCAAACCCGTTACGGCGTGGTGGGCCTGCCCACCATCGTCTTTCTGACCCCGGACGGAACGCCTCTCCCGGACCGGACGATTACCGAATACGTCTCCCCGGCGGAGCTGTTGCGGAGGCTGCGCGGCCTCTGACCGCATAGAGACCTCCGAGGTTTCCAAATTTTTGGAAACCTCGGAAGTCTCTATCGGCGCTCCCTGGGATATGAGGTGAGGCGGCCGCCCGATCCCCCAACCATCGAGACGCCCCCGTCACCCGGCGGAGGCGAGATGAGGAAAAACGACATGCGGACATGGATTCAGATAATCGCCACGGCATTGTTGATGCTGGCCGTCGGCTGGACCGCCGGTTGCTCCAGATCGGAAGACGGGTCAGCCCCCGACACCGAAGCGGACCGGCCGACGACATCGGCCCCAAAACCGGAGGATTCGAGCCGGACGCCTTCGGAACGGGCCGCCACGACTGATGAAAAGATCCGGTGGTACGACTACAACGAGGGCCTCGAGCTGGGGAAAAACCAGAACCGGAAAGTCTTCATCAACTTCTACGCCGACTGGTGCGGGTACTGCAAGCAGATGGACCGCGAGACCTTTCAAGACCGGGCGGTCATCGCCTACCTGAACGAGGAGTTCGTGCCGGTCCGGGTCGATACCGAACAGAACCAAAAGGCGGCGGCCGATTACAGGGTCCGGGGCCTGCCGGTCTCCTGGTTCATTGCCGAGGACGGGGAGCCGATCGGGAGCCAGCCGGGCTACATCCCGCCGGATACGCTCCTGTCGCTGCTCCGGTACATCGGAACCGACAGCTATAAAACCATGAAGTTCACCGAGTTCGCCGGCCGGATGTAATGGGGGCTATTCCCGCCGACGGTTCCGGGCCGTGAGATGACGTCGGACCAGACGAGCGGTAATGGACAGCACGACCCCGGCGGAGAGCAGGACCAGCAAGGTCGGGACCCAGATATAGTCGGCATAGGCGGGAGTCTTTTGAGCCACGTAAATGCCGATCAGGCCGAAACCGACGACGGCCAGCAACCCCCCGATCGTCGTCAGGCAGACCGTATCGGAATCGTACCAGGGCACAATGGGCCCTCGAAACACCGGATTGGATTCGTCGAGGCGCATGATGAGGCAGTTTAGACAACCTATCAGAGAAATGCAAGCACGCCGCCGCTGGATGGGGCTGGTCGGGTCCATTCTGGCCCTGTTGGCCGCCGGCTGCGCCCCGGGCGTCAGCCGGATCGGCGATCCGACGGCGGGGGCCGACCCGACCCCCATTCTCCGAACCGAGGACAATCGCCGGATCGATGTCGATCAGCTCGTGGCCGACCTGGCCGATGTCCAGGTGGCCTACGTCGGTGAGCGTCACACCCATCCGGCTCACCACAAGGCCCAATTGGCGGTCCTGGAAGGGCTCCACACGATCAACCCGGACCTCACCGTGGCCATGGAGATGTTCGACGTAACCTACCAGCCGGTCCTCGACCGCTGGTCGGCCGGCGAGCTGACCGAGGCCGAGCTCCTCCGGCGGACTCACTGGTACGCCAACTGGAAATACGACTTCGACCTCTACCGGGAGATCCTGCTCTTCATCCGAAAGCACCGAATCCGCCTGGTGGGGATCAACATCCCCTTTCACATCCCCGCAAAGATCTCCGTGGGCGGTCTCGACTCCCTCCGCCCGCCGGATGCGGCCTACCTCCCCGAAACCTTGGACCTCGACCATCCCGACCATCGGGCTTATGTGGAGCGGATCTACCGTCGGCACCACCCCATGCTGAAAGGCCGGGACAATTTCGAAAGCTTCTACGCGGCCCAGGCGGTCTGGGAAGACGCCATGGCCGAGGCGATCGCCCATCACCTCGACCGGGGCCGGATGCTGGTCCTGGTGGGCAATGGTCACATCGTCCGGAAATTCGGAATCCCCGACCGGGCTTTTTCCCGCACCGGGGCTCCGTTCCGCACGGTGCTCCCGGTCTCACCCGAAGACCCCCCGGACCCGAATGACGGCGATTACCTCTGGTATTTGCCCCCACATGAGCCCGCTCGGAGCCGGATGATGTCTCGATAAGCAAAATATATGCCAACATCTCGGGCTGCTCCAGCCCCCATGGGTGGCTGAAAAATTTTTTATCCCCTCTACGCCGCTGTTTTATCTGCCAATCCCTTCCGCTCGCCCCGGGTCGAATACCATATATGGAAAATATTGTTTGACAGATAACAACATATAGAATTAACGTGATTCCAACGGACGGCATCGGGGCCTCGCCGAGGCCCGCCGCCCGGTATATCGGCAAGCGATATTTTTTTGGATTTCAGAACGATATTTTCCACTTTCAGAGTGAATTTCGGAGGCGACGGCAGTGTTTGAAGAGATCAGAAAGCGAAATAGCAGTGTGGTGGAGTTCGATGCATCCAAAATCACCTCGGCCATTGCTAGGGCCGGCGAGGCCACGGGCGAGCTGGGGGTTCGGGAGGCCAAAAAGCTCACCCTTCGGGTCCTGACCCTGGCTCACGAGCTGCGGATCGGGCCGGTCCCCGAGGTGGAGGAGATCCAGGACATCGTGGAACAGGTGCTCCTTGATTCGCCCTACTACCGAACCGCCAAGGCTTATATCCTCTACCGGGAGCAGCACGCCCAGATCCGGAATATTGCCAGCCGGGCGAGCATCGATCTGGTGGAGCAGTACATCCGGAAGCTCGACTGGAAGATCCGGGAAAACTCCAACATGAGCTACTCTCTCCAGGGGCTCAACAACTACATCTCCTCGGACGTCACCTCCGAATACTGGCTCAACCGGATCTACCCCCCCGAGATCCGGGAGGCCCACAAGAGCGGCGACCTTCATCTCCACGACCTGAGCCTTCTGTCGGTTTACTGTGTCGGCTGGGACCTGAAGGATCTCCTCAATGAGGGCTTCCGGGGGGTCGAGGGCAAGGTGGAAAGCGCCCCGCCCAAGCACCTCCGATCGGCCCTCGGCCAGGTGGTCAACTTCTTCTACACGCTCCAGGGAGAGGCGGCCGGAGCCCAGGCCATCTCCAACTTCGACACCCTCCTGGCTCCCTTTATCCGCTACGATGGCCTGACTTACAACGAGGTCAAGCAGGCCATTCAGGAGTTCGTCTTCAATATCAACATCCCCACCCGGGTCGGATTCCAGACGCCGTTTACCAACGTCACCATGGACCTCTGCGTCCCGGGCATCCTGAAAGACCATCCGGTGATCATCGGCGGGCGGGAGATGGATGTCACCTACGCCGAGTTTCAGCCGGAAATGGACGTCTTTAATCAGGCATTTGCCGAGATCATGATGGAGGGGGACGCCCGGGGCCGGGTCTTCACCTTCCCCATCCCCACGTACAATATCACCGCCGATTTCGACTGGGACAACCCGAACCTGACGGAGGTCTGGAAGATGACCGGGAAGTATGGAATCCCGTATTTTTCCAACTTCGTCAACTCGGACCTCTCCCCCGAGGACGCCCGGTCCATGTGCTGCCGTCTCCGGCTGGACAACCGGGAGCTTTTGAAGCGCGGCGGCGGCCTGTTCGGCGCCAATCCCCTCACCGGCTCGATCGGGGTGGTCACGATCAATCTCCCCCGGATCGGCTACCTCGCCGACACCGAAGCCGATTTCCTGGATCGTCTGACCCGGATGCTCGGCTTGGCCAAGGACAGCCTGGCGGTCAAGCGAAAGGTCCTGGAGACCTTTACCGAAAAGAACCTCTACCCTTACTCCAAGTTCTATCTCCGAGGCGTCAAGGAGGGGACGGGTCTCTACTGGAAGAACCACTTCTCCACCTTCGGGATCATCGGGATGAACGAGGCCTGCCTGAATTTTCTGGGCGTGGGGATCGCCGACCCCGAAGGACAGGCCTTCGCCCTCCGGGTGATGGACTTCATCCGGGACCAGATCGCCGGGATGCAGGAGGAGACCGGCGACATCTTCAACCTCGAAGCCACCCCGGCCGAAGGCACATCCTATCGTCTGGCCATCCTCGACAAGCGGCGGTATCCTGATATCATCCGCGCCAACAATGGCGGAACGGCGGAAGGCGAGGACCCCTACTACACCAACTCCACCCAGCTTCCGGTGAGCTATTCCGACGACATCTTCGAGACCCTGGCCCTCCAGGACGGACTCCAGACCAAGTACACCGGCGGCACGGTGCTCCACGTCTATCTCGGGGAGATGGTCGAGGACGTCGAAGCGGTCAAATCCCTGGTCCGGAAAATCGCCACCGGCTACAAGCTCCCCTACTTCACCCTGACGCCCACCTTCAGCGTCTGCTCCGCCCACGGCTACCTGAAGGGCCGCCAGCCCCGGTGCCCCCGCTGCGGAGGGGAAACCGAAATTTATTCCCGGGTGGTGGGGTATCTCCGGCCGGTCAAGCAGTGGAACAACGGCAAGCAGGCCGAGTTCGCCCGGCGAAAAACCTTCAAAGTGGCCTAAGGCCGGGACGGAGGGAGTCACCATGCGTCTCGGCGGCCTTCAGAAACAGTCTCTGATCGACTATCCGGGCAAGGTGGCCTGTGTCCTCTTCCTGTCCGGATGTAATTTCGACTGCCCCTATTGCCACAATCCGGATCTGGCCCGAGGGTGTGCCACCTGTCCCGCCAACCTAGACGGCGACCGGCTCTTCGACTTTCTGGAGCAACGGAAGGGGTTCCTCGACGGGGTGGTGATCTCCGGCGGGGAGCCCACCCTCCAGGGGGACCTGGAAGCCCTCTGCCGGACCATCAAGGCCATGGGCTATCCGGTAAAGATGGACACCAACGGCTCCCGGCCGTCCAAAATCCGGGAGCTTATCGAGGGCGGGCTGGTGGACTACATCGCCATGGACATCAAGACCGACCCGTTCCGCTACGCCCCCCTGATCAAGAGGGACTTCGACCCCAAGGCGATCCTGGCCAGCATCGATATCATCATGGCCTCGGGGATGCCCTACGAGTTTCGGACCACCTGCATCCCGTCACTGGTGGACGACCGGACCATCGAGCGCATCGTCATGTTGATCCAGGGGGCCCGCCTTTACGCCATCCAGCAGTTCCAGGAAACCGAGGTGCTCCACCCCGAATGCTTCGAAGGCGGCCTCGGTCGTTACCACGACGACGACCTCTCGCGGTTTCAGGCCATTGCC
>CAYNGG010000059.1:0-13700 GCA_964396575.1 uncultured Desulfobacteraceae bacterium
TACCGCACCAAGCGTGATCCAATTAAGAATTGAAGATATTCGACCTGAACAAGTTGGGGAGCTGGTACTGACTGCTTTATCAAAAGTCGAAAGTGAGATTAGGCGGGGCGCATTGGTTACCATTGATCCGAGAAAAGCTAGAATACGTTTATTGCCTTTTAAGGCGGACGGCATATCTAAATCCCGGATACTTGAATAACATCGCCGGTTTCCGTAGCTTTTTCAGTGATAAAGATAGCAGCGGGTCGAAGCGCGGGAACGCCGAAGTGGAAACTGATCAAGAGACGCCCGTGCCTTTGCTTCAACATCTCGCACTGCATCCAGCGGATTTCTTTTTGATCTGCCGGCATCAGCGGGGATTGATGTTTCGGAAATGAGGAATATGGCCTCCATCATCTTCCAGCCCCCCTCACGCCCCAGGCAAGAGATCAATCTCCCCCCTTTTCGCATTGCACCACAGCCCTCTTTGCGGTAGGATTGTTCCCTTAACGGAGACCTCCGAGGTTTCCAAAGTTTTGGAAACCTCGGAGGTCTCCATTGACGGGGAGACGCGCATAATGGGACTTTATCATCTTGACAAGCTCTTCCGGCCCGAATCGGTGGCCGTCATCGGGGCCTCATCCCAGGAAGGGAGCATCGGTCATGCCCTGCTCAAGAACCTGGTGGATGGCGGGTTTTCGGGGGACATCCACCCGGTCAACCCTAAGCACGACCGGGTTCAGGACATGGCGTCGGTGCCGTCCATCGGAAAGATCGACAAAACGGTGGACCTGGCCCTCATTGCCACGCCCATCGCCACGGTGCCCGACATCGTCCGGCAGTGCGCCGACGCGGGAGTGGGCGGGGCGGTGATCATTTCGGCCGGCGGGCGGGAGACCGGCGAGGAGGGCCGGGAGATTGAGGCCGAGATCGCCGATGCGGCCCGAAAGGGGAAGGTCCGGATCATCGGCCCCAACTGTCTCGGGATTATCCGTCCGGGCGGGGGGCTGAACGCCTCCTTTGCCCCTCATCTGCCCGGCGCGGGTCGGCTGGCCTTTTTATCCCAGAGCGGGGCCATCTGCACCTCCATTCTCGATTTGTCGATGAAGGAGCAGTTCGGGTTTTCCTGTTTTGTCAGCACCGGCTCGATGCTCGACGTCGATTTCGGGGACCTCATCGACTATCTCGGCAACGACCCCGAGGTCCGGAGCATCCTCTTGTACATCGAGAGTCTGGTCCACTTCCGGAAGTTCATGAGCGCGGCCCGGGCCGTCTCCCGGATCAAGCCCATCGTGGTTCTCAAGTCGGGGCGGAGCCAGGCCGGAGCCAAGGCGGCCGCATCCCATACCGGAGCCATGGCCGGGTCGGATGACGCTTACAACGCGGCCTTCCGGCGGGCCGGGATCGTCCGGGTGGCGACCATCGGTGAGCTCTTTGACTGCGCCGAGCTCCTGGCCAAGCAGCCTCGCCCGGCCGGCCCCCGGCTGGGGATCATCACCAACGGCGGCGGTCCGGGGGTTATGGCCGCCGACGCTTTGGGGGATTACGATCTTTCGCCGGCGGCCCTGTCCGATGAGACCATCGAGCAGCTCAACGGGGTCTTGCCCCCCTTCTGGAGCCGGGGGAACCCGGTGGACGTTTTGGGGGATGCTTCGCCGGAACGGTACGCCGAGGCGGTGGGGGTCCTGATGGAGGCCCGGGAGCTTGACGGCATTCTGGCCATCTTCAGCCCCCAGGCCCTGACGGAGCCGGTGGAGACCGCCGAGGCTCTGGCCGAGCGGGTGAAGGGGAAGCGGTATCCGCTGGTCACTTCCTGGGTGGGCGGCGTGGACGTGGAAACCGCCCGAAGCCGGCTCAACGACGGCGACATCCCCACCTATGAGACCCCGGAGCAGGCCA
The DNA here is from genome assembly GCA_964396575.1 of uncultured Desulfobacteraceae bacterium. Lineage (GTDB taxonomy): Bacteria > Desulfobacterota > Desulfobacteria > Desulfobacterales > JAABSP01 > CAYNGG01. Next base: position 1,879 of record CAYNGG010000059.1, read on the forward strand.
TCCGGGCGTTCATGTACCTCCACGAGTACGCCCGGAACCTCGAGACCCTCCAGGAAGTCCCGCCCAAGCTCAGCCGGGAGCTTTCTTTTGACCGGGAGACGGCCAAGAAAGTTCTGGACCGGGCTCGGGAGGCCGGGACCGAGACCCTGAGCGAAGCGGACGCCAAGGATGTCCTCGGGGCTTACGGGCTGCCGGTCAACCGGACGGAAATCGCCGATTCGGCTGACGCGGCGGTCTCGGCGGCCGATGAGATGGGCTACCCGGTGGTTCTGAAGCTCCTCTCTCCGGACATCAGCCATAAAACCGACGCCGACGGCGTTCAGCTCGACCTCCGCTGTGCCGAGGATGTGAAGGGGGCTTACGGGGCGATCATGGACGGGGCCGCGGCTTATGACTCGTCCGCCCGGATCGACGGGGTGACGGTCCAGCCGATGGTCCGCCGGGCCGACTTCGAGATACTCCTCGGGGCAAAAACCGACGACAGCTTCGGGCCGGTGATCCTCTTTGGCCTGGGGGGGATCTTCACCGAGGCGCTCCGGGACCGGGCTCTCGGGCTCCCGCCCCTGAACCGGCTGTTGGCCCGACGGGTCATGGAAAGCACCCGGGTTTTTACTCTCCTGAAGGGCTTTCGAAACCGGTCCGCCGACCTCGAGCGCCTGGAGGAGATGCTCATCCGGCTCTCTCAGCTCACCATCGACTTTCCCGAGATCGCCGAGCTGGACATGAACCCGGTGATGATCGTGGAGGGTCAGCCTCAGGTGGTTGACGCCCGGCTGATCCTCCGGAAAACCGACGTGACCTCTCCCCATCACCTGGTGATCAGCCCCTATCCGGCCCAGTACGAATTCACCCGGACGGCCGACGAGGGGTTTGAGGTCCGGGTCCGTCCCATCAAGCCCGAGGACGCGCCGCTTTTCGAGCAATTGTTCGGGAACCTGTCCAAGGAGAGCATCTACACCCGGTTTTTCCGCCACATCAGCACCCCTTCCCGGGAGATGATCGCCCGGTTTACTCAGATCGACTATGACCGGGAGATGGCCCTGGTGGCCATGCACGACGGCGACGACGGGGAAAAGATGGTGGGCGTGGCCCGGATCATCGGCGACCCGGACGGCAAGACCGGGGAGTTTTCGGTGATGGTGGGCGACCCCTGGCAGGGCAAGGGCGTGGGAGCGATCCTCCTGGACCGTTGTCTGGAGATCATGGCCGAGCGGGGGATGGAGACGGTCTGGGGAGCGGTGCTGTCTCAGAACACGGGGATGGTCAGGCTGGGAAAGAAGCTCGGGTTTTCCGTCAAGCACCAGCCCGGCACCGGGGAGTACGAGATGACCATTGACCTGAAAACCCTGGACCGGTCACGGGAGGCCGGATGAGCCGGGCCACCGGGGCTGCTCCGCCCACCGACCGGAAGCTGATGACCACCGGCCGGGAAAAGGCCATCGAGCTGCTCCATTCGTGCGGCAGCCCGGCGGGGTTTCTGGCATCGCCCACCGACAGCGCCAACTACCGGCGGGTCTGGGGCCGGGACGGGGCGATTCTCGGCATGGCGGCGCTCCTTACCGACAACGCCGACCTCATCGAGACCTTCCGCCGGACTCTGGAGACCCTGGCGGACCATCAGGGGCCTCACGGTGAGGTCCCATCCAATGTGGACCCGGACAGCGGCCGGGTGAGCTACGGCGGGATGGCCGGCCGGGTGGACGCCGACCTCTGGTTCGTGATCGGGTGCGGCGAGTATTTCCAGGTCACCGGCGACGAGGCTTTTCTGGAGCGGATCATCCCGGCGGTGGAAAAGGTCCGGTTTCTGCTGGGGGCCTGGGAATTCAACAACCGGGGGCTGCTCTACATCCCGGAGACCGGGGACTGGGCCGACGAGTACATCCACAACGGGTACGTGCTCTATGATCAGGCGCTCTACCTTCAGGTCCTTCGAACCCTGTGCGCCATCCGGGCTTACAAGCACGGGTCGGCGGACCATCTTCTGGAGGAGCGGGTCAGCCGTCTCCGGCACCTGATTCGGGACAACTACTGGTTCAGGGATGGCGATGAGGTCCCCGACGACGTTTACCACCCGGTGTTGTACAAAAAGGGGAGGCGGGCCGCCGGCCACTGCGCCACCCACTACTGGGCGCCCTTTTTCACGCCCCATGGCTACGGCTATCGGTTCGACGGCCTGGCCAACGTCCTGGTCTCCCTTTTGGATATCTCCGACGACGACCGTCGGGCCAGCGTGGACCGGTATATCGAGGATCAGCTCATGGACGGGGAGATCACCCTGCTCCCGGCCTTTCACCCGGTGATCAAGCCGGTGGACCATGACTGGGAGGACCTCCACATGACTTTCTCCTACACCTTCAAGAACCGGCCCCACGAATACCATAACGGGGGCCTCTGGCCGATGATCACGGGGTTTTACGTGGCCGATTTGGCCCGCCGGGGCCGGACGGAGCAGGCAAGGGCTTATCTGGCGCGGATTCATGAGGCCAACGCCCTTGAGATGGAAGGCGAGTCCTGGGGATTTCCGGAATACGTCCACGGCCTGAAGGGAACCCCGGAGGGGACCCGGCTTCAGGGCTGGAGCGCGGCCGGGGCTCTCATCGGACACCATGCGCTGGAGGGGAAACCGGTCTTTAGGATCGGGTGCGAAGGAGGCGGGCTTGCGTAAGATCCTGTTGTGCAGCGATTTGGACCGGACCATTCTCCCCAACGGGCCTCAGCCGGAATCGCCCGAAGCCCGGCCGCTGCTCCGGCGGCTGGCCGATCGGCCCGAGCTGACCCTGGCCTACGTCAGCGGGCGGAGCGAATCCTTGCTCAAAACGGCCATCCGGGAATATGACATCCCGGAGCCCGACTTTGCCATCGGCGATGTGGGAACCACCATCTACGAGCCCGGGAGGAGCTGGCGGGAACGGACCGACTGGGCCGAGGAGATCGCTCGGGACTGGAACGGCCGGGACCGGGAGGCGGTGGCCGGATACCTGACCGACTTCGACGCCTTGACGCTCCAGGAGCCGGAGAAACAGAACACCTATAAGGTCAGCTACTACACCGACCCGGAGATCGACGGGCGGGGGCTTGCGGAGAAGATCGAGGGGCGGCTTCGGGAGGCGGGGCTTCGGGCATCGGTCATCTGGAGCGTGGACGAGGCTGAAGGGCGGGGGCTGATCGACGTGCTTCCGGAGCGGGCCACCAAGGTCCACGCCATCCGGTTTCTCATGGGCCAGTTGGGTTTTGACGAGACGAGCACCGTCTTTGCCGGCGACTCGGGCAACGACCTGCCGGCCCTTTCCAGCGGCTTACAGGCGGTCCTGGTGAAAAACGCCCGGGCGGAGGTCCGGGACGAGGCCATGGAAAGGCTCCGGGAACAGGGGATGGCCAACGACCGGCTCTATCTGGCCCGGGGGGACTTTCTGGGGATGAACGGGAACTATTGCGCCGGGGTGCTGGAGGGGCTGGCCCATTTCATCCCGGCGGTTCGGGACTGGATGGCCGCGGCCGGATGACAACTGTCCTATCGCCCCAATCGGATGTTCGGCCGCCTGCCGCCCTCGCCGACGATCGATTTGAGCTTGCCGTTTTCGAAGACCAGCAGGGTCTCGCCGTTGTTGTAAACCCAGACGTCGAGCTTGAGGTCCTCGAAGGTCCCCAGACCGGCCCCGTTCTGAGGAAAGCCGATCTGTTTGACCACATCGAGGCTGCTCATGCCCTCCTTGATCGTCTTCTGCCGGGGTTCCCCGGTCCGGGGGCCCGACACGGGATCAGGTTCGGTGGGAAGGTCCATTTTGGGGCAGCCGACCAGAAGGACCAGACATGACAGAACGATTGCAAGCCTTGTTACGGGACCCATCGATTTCTCCTTGGCTGAAAGCGGCATCCGGCGACTCATAAGGCTCAAAATGGCAAAGCCGGCCGCGTTTGTCAAACGAAAAGCCCCGCCTCTCAGCCCGCTCGGTCGATTTCTGTTTTACAAAGATCTAAATTTTCAGTATGACGTTTGTCCGTACCGGCGGAAAGGACAGCAATCTGGTTTTGGAGGTCACCCAAATGCCCATTGATCCGAAAAACGTTAAAATCCTGTTGGTCGAAGATGCGCTGACCATGCGCAAAATCGAGCTCAAGACCCTCAAGTCCCTGGGGTTTGACAATGTCATCGAGGCCTCGGACGGAGAGGAGGCCATCCAGAAGCTCCAGGATGAGGGGGGGATCGACTTCATCATCAGCGATTGGAACATGCCCAAGCGGGACGGCTACGAGCTCCTGGTCTGGGTCCGGACCCATGATCGCTTTAAAAACATCCCCTTTCTCATGGCCACGGCTCAGGGGGAGACAAAGCAGGAGCAGAAGGCCGTGGAGGCCGGGGTCAGCAGCTTCGTGGCCAAGCCGTTCAACGCCGAAGAGCTGAAGAACAAGATCGACGAGGCCCTCGGCATGAAGCAGAGCGACGAGGAGATGCTCGACCTCGAGTCCCGGCAGTGGACCACCGACTCGGGGAAGCTCAAGCTCAAGATCGCTCATATTCAGATCACCGACCACCTGGTGGTGGGGGTGATGGACGAGCTGATCCGGCGGCGGACCATGACCCCCAAATACTTCGTCCCCGAGCTCCACCGGATGAAGGGCTGGAACCTGGTCAAGGACGCTCTGGCCCGAGGCAAGGTGGACGCCGCCTGTATTCTGGCGCCCATCGCCATGGACCTCTTCAGCGTCGGAGTCCCCATCAAGCTGGTGATCCTGACCCACAAAAACGGGTCCATCTTTGTCCGGAACCGCCACGGGATTTTCACCGATCCCTTTCCCGCCTTTTTCCGGGGGAAATCCTTTTTCATCCCCCACACCATGTCGATCCACCACATGATCTGTCACAGCTTTTTCAGCAAGATCGGCCTGAAGGCGGGCGTGGCCGGGGAGAAGGGGATCGACGTGAACTTCGAGGTGATCGACCCGATCCTGATGCCCGAGTTTCTCCGGGCCAATCCCAACTCCGGCGGTTTCATGGTGGCCGAGCCCCTGGGGACCAAGGCCATCGCATCGGGGATTGCCGAGCTCCAGTTTCTTTCCGGCGAGCTCTGGGAGCAGCATCCCTGCTGCGTGGTGGCCATGCGGGAGGAGGTGATCGAACGGTATCCGGACGCGGTTTACGAGCTCACCGATCTTCTGGTCCAGGCCGGGAAATTCATCGAAAAAAAGCCGGAGACGGCCGCTGAGATCGCCGTCAACTTTCTCGACCCGGAACGAAAGCTCGGACTCAAGGTCCCCCTCCTGAAAAACGTCCTCACCGAGGAGCTGGGCATCAAGTCCAAAAACCTCTACCCTCACATCGACGATTTCGACCGGATTCAGCGGTATATGCACAAAAATATGGGGATCGGCAGCATCATCGACCTGGAGAAGTTCGTCGATATCCGGTTTGCCGACGCCGCCTGCAAAGCGGACGAAGCCACCCAGCGGCATTCGGTCTTTCATGACGACGCCAACCTGGTCCTGGATATCCTCCGGCGAGGGGTCGCCGAGGAGAAAAAGGATTCCAGGACCATGCTGAACAAAGAGGGGAAGTACCTCACCTTCACCCTCGGCCAGCAGGAATACGGGATCGACATCCTGAAGATCAAGGAGATCATCGGGATGGTGCCCATCCGGTCGGTCCCCCAGGCCCCTGATTTCATCAAGGGAGTGGTCAACCTCCGGGGCAAGGTGATCCCGGTGATGGACCTCCGGCTCCGGTTCGGCATGGAGAAACGGGAGTACACCGACCGGACCTGCATCATCGTCCTGGAGCATGAGATCGAGGGGAAGCAGATCCAGATGGGGATCGTGGTGGATACCGTCTCCGAGGTCCTCCCCATGAAGGCATCCGAAATCGAGGACACTCCCTCCTTTGGCGGCGGGTTCGACACCAAGCACATCCTGGCCATCGCCAAGACGGAAAGCGGGGTCAAAATCCTGCTGGACATCGACTACGTGCTGACCGGCAAGGAGCAGATCGTCGTGGAGAACCTCTTTGACTGATCCGGCGACCCGGACAATCGAGCCTGACGGACGAACATGTCGGACGTAACCATCTCCATCGAGAACCTGACCAAGACCTTCCGGCAGCCGACCGGGGAGACTCTGACGGTCTTGCGGGACATCAGCTTCGGGGTGAGCGAAGGGGATTTCGTGATCGTCCTGGGGGAGTCGGGCTGCGGGAAATCAACCTTGCTGTCCCTCGTCGCCGGGCTGACCCCGGCGACCGACGGCCGGATCGAGGCCAAGGGGGAGCTGGTGACGGCGCCTCATCCGTCCCGGTCGATCCTGTTTCAGCAGCCGAGCCTTCTGCCCTGGCTCAATGTGGCGGACAACATCGTCTTCGGCTGTCGGCTCCGGGGGGAGGACAACGACCTGGCGTTGCGGGCGGACCAGCTCATCGAGATCATGGGGCTGGCCGGCTTCGAGCATCACTATCCCCACGAGCTCTCCCTGGGGATGGCTCAGCGGGCCTGCCTGGCCCGATCCCTAATCGGCCATCCCGAGATCCTCCTGCTCGACGAGCCCTTCGCGTCACTTGACACGATCACCCGGACCCATCTCCAGGACGAGCTCATCGAGTTCTGGATGGTCGAGAAGTTCACGGCCATTTTCGTGACCCATGACATTGACGAGGCCATTCTGCTGGGCAACCGGATCGTCCTGCTGGGGGAACGTCCCTGCCGGGTTCTCGAGACGCTGGAGGTCAACCTGAACTACCCCCGGGACATCACCAGCCGGTCCTTTTTCATGCTCCGGGCCGCCATCCTCCGGAAGCTCCGGGAGGCATTTTCAGACCCACACCCGCACCCGGGAGAAAGGGGAACAACACTATGAACCGACGCGAGTTTATCCGGCGCACTGTTGCCGGGGCCGGGGCTTTGGGCGTCTCACTGGCTTCAGCTCGGGTGGCCCGGCCGGAGCCGACCTTGCGGATCGGCTACCTGCCCATCACCGACGCGGCCCCGCTGCTGATCGCTCACGGCCGGGGCTATTATGCCGACGAGGGCCTGTCCGCTCCTCAGCCGGTGCGGGTCCGGAGCTGGTCGGCCCTGTCCGAGTCCTTTCTGACCGGGAAGTTCAACGTGGTCCACATGCTCCTGCCCATTCCGGTCTGGATGCGCTACAACAACGACGTGCCGGTGAAGGTCCTGGCCTGGGACCACACCAACGGCAGCGCCATCACCGTCCGTGCGGACGCGGGCATCGAGGGCTTTGCCGACCTGGGCGGCCGGCAGATCGCCGTGCCGTACTGGTACTCCATGCACAACGTCATCCTCCAGATGGGGCTGAAAAAAGCCGGGGTCCGGCCGGTGATCCAGTCCCAGTCCAAGTCCCTCGCCGCCGACCAGGCCAACCTCTTCGTTCTGCCGCCGCCGGAAATGCCGGTGGCGCTCTTCGGAAAGAAGATCGACGCCTACATCGTGGCCGAGCCCTTTAACGCGGTGGGGGAGGTCAAGGTGGGGGCCCGGATTATGCGCTTTACCGGCGACATGTGGAAAAATCACCCCTGCTGCGTCATCGTCATGGCTGAATCCCTGGTCCGGTCCGAGCCGGTTTTCGTCCAGAAGGTGATCAACGCGATTGTCCGGGCTCAGGCCTGGGCCACCGACAATCCCGGTGCGGCGGCTACGCTCCTGAGCCGGGAGGGCCAAGGCTATCTCCCCACCAGCGAGGATGTCCTCAAGCGGGTCTTCACCGGCTACGACCTTGCCACCTACGGCGGGAAAAATGGGCCGAAGGCCATCCGCCATCCCGAATGGAAGGTCGGCCGGATCGGGTTCCAGCCTTATCCCTACCCATCGGCCAGCCGGTTCATTGTCTCCCGGATGCAGTCCACCCTGATGGAAGGTGACACCGCGTTTTTAAAGGATCTTGATCCGGACCGGGTCGCCACGGACCTGGTGGATGAGACCTTTGTCAAAAAGGCGATCGACGCGGTGGGCGGGCCGGGGCGGTTTGCCCCCATCGACCTGACCCGGCCGTGGGACCGGGAGGAAACGATTGACATATAAACGGAAACGATGCAGACTTCGAATCAACTGTTCTATCGATATCTCCGAAACATTGACCTCGCCCGTCAGGGCCGCCGGGTCGGCACGCGGTTTCTTTACGGCTGTTTGGGGGCCGGCCTCTTTTTTCTCCTCTGGGTGACCATCGGCTACTCGGTCTTCACCCGGCCCGGCTACGAGCAGTTCTCGGGATTTCTCCCGATCCCGACCCTGAAGGCCCTTTCCGGGCTGTTCTTTGACGGTGATTTCTGGCACTCGGTGATCGCCAGCCTCAGACGGGTCATGCTGGGGATTTCCATCGCCTTTGCCATCGGGCTGCCCGTGGGCATCCTGATCGGGTTCTACCACCGCCTGCAACTGATCACCTACACTCCGTTTCAGTTTCTGCGGATGATCAGCCCGCTGTCCTGGATGCCCATCGCGCTTTTGGTCTTTCACAGCTTCGAGGCGGCCATCTACTTTCTCATCACCATGGCCACCGTCTGGCCGATCATCTTAAATACCGGCCACGGGGTGTCCCAGGTCAACCCGAGGTGGATCGACATGGCTCGAAACCAGGGAGCCAGCGACCGCCAGCTCATGGTTCAGATCATCCTGCCGGCCTCGATCCCCTATATCCTCACCAGCCTCCGGCTGGCCCTGGGGGTGGCCTGGATCGTCCTGGTGCCGGCGGAATACCTGGGGGTCTCGAGCGGGCTGGGGTATTTCATCAACGACGCCCGGGACACCATGGAATACGACCGCCTCATGGCCGTCATCATTGCCATCGGCATTGTCGGCTTTTTCCTCGACGGCAGCATCGAGCTGGTCCAGCGGGCTTTTAGCTGGCGGATGAGCTGACCCGTCGGCAATGGGGCACGCGGGTGCTTATGAAGCTTAACGACCGATTCCGAAATTTTCTGGCCAATCTCATCGTCCGGCCGGCCACCATCGACCGGTATGTGTGGCTCCGAATGCCCGAAAAGGCCGCCACCTTTCTCAACCAGAAGTTCGACATCAAGGCCCCGAGGAAGCTCCGGCTGGCGGCCAACAACTACGAATGGAAGCGGTGGGACTTTCTGGGGGCCGCCAAGTATTTTCTGATTCTCAAGCCGGAGACGGCGGCGGCGGTCTTCACCTGCTGGTTCCGGAGCCCCGGCTTTGACCCGAAGTTCAAGCCGAGCGTCCTGGTCAACATGTGGCTCACCATCCCCCCGATGGTCCTGGCCACGACGCTGTCCGGGGAAAGCAAGGAAGACGCCATCAAGCGGACCGAGGGGCGGATCGGCGACACCATCGACCTCGTCGCCCAGGCCAACCCCGACCTGGTGGCCGACCTGCTCCAGAACATGTCGGTGATGGCCTCGGTGAGCTTTCTGGAAAAGGTCGGGTGGCCGCCGGTCCTCATGGCCCTCCGGCGGATTCTCCCCTTCGAGGTCACCATCAAGCTCCTAAACGCCCTGCGGGGCAAGAACCCGGACCGGTTTACGTTCTGGCTGACCAAGTTCCCCATCGAGGACACGGCAAAGATCAAGCGCCAGCTCCTGGAGATCGACCGGGTGGCGGTGGACGAGTTCAAGCTCAAAAACGAGATCATGAGGTACAAGCACGGCGAGCTGAGCCACCAGATGGACGAAATCCGGCTGACTCACATGTCTGAGCGACAGGAAGCGGAAAAGCTCCAGGCCGAAAACGACGCCATCCGGTTGGGGGCGATGCTGGAGCGGCGGAAGGCCCGGCAGGAGGCGGGCGGGCCGCAGATGGAAGAGCAACAGCGGCGGAACCGGCAGAGCCTCGAAGAGAGCGTGGCCCGGCTAGCCGGGTCCCTCGCCGAAGTCATCGAACATCTCGCCAACCCGGAAGACCGCAAGGAATCGGACCGGTCGGCGAGGACCGGAGAGGGTCAGAAGTAGTCGCGGATTCGGACGGGGCCGGACTCGCTGTCCGGCCGCCGGATGTGTCGGATTCCGACGACAACCCCGACCACGCCGCCCAGCATCCCGCTGATCTGGGTGATCAGCAGCCGCTGGCCGAACAGCCAGCCGACAAAGGCGGCAACGCACATGGTGACAATCCCGAACAGGAGCGCGGGGATGATCACCCGGGCGATAAAGACGGCCGCCGGGAGGCCGGCCCGGTAATAGAGCACCAGGAAGAGGACCACGATCCCGGTTAGGACAATCAGCCCACCCGCTATGACATAGAAGTGATGCCGGATATGGGTGGGCCGCTCGATGGGCTCACCGGGGTCGCCCTCGGGCGGCTTCCAGAACCCGGGGGTCAGGGCGTCATCGTCAGCCGCCTGAGCAACCGGGAAAGCAATAAGGCCCACGGGAGCCGCCAGGGCGCCGATGATCACCGCAAAAGCCAACATCCATCGCAACAAGGGTAGATTCATGGGAGTCCGTTTGTCTGATATAAGCACCAGGTCCGATGGAGTATATCGGCAATCGGAAGGCCCTGTCAACGGCGCCAGTCCGCTTTCAGCCGGGAATCAGCCGGAGGGGGCGTAATGACGGACCGGCTCCTCACCCGGAAGGTCAGCGTCCCCACCTGGAAGCCCCAGACCTTCGACGACCAGTCCCTGTCGGTCCACGCGGTGGCGGTGACCGAAAACCCGGTCCGGGTCTGGGACTTCGAGACGAGCCGGTTCATCCACGAGGTCCTGCTCCTGTCCGGGCTGATCCTGCCGGAGACCGGCCAGGTCCCGCTCCTCGACTCCCACAACCGCCGGAGCGTCACCGGGATTCTCGGCAGCGCCCGGAGCTTCTCCCAGGTCAACGGGGTCCTGGAGTGCGACGTCTTTTTCGCCAACACCGAGGCCGGCCGGAGCGTGGCCATGAACGTCAAGGACGGTCATCTGACCGACTTTTCCGTGGGCTACCTCATCGACGAGGCGATCTATCTCGCCGACGGCGAGGTCCGGGAGCTCGACGGCCGGACCTTTGAAGGGCCACTCAAGGTGACCAGCCGGTGGCAGCTCAGGGAGCTGTCGGTCACCGCCATCGGCGCCGACCAGAAGGCCAAGTCCCGGTCCGCGAGCGACGATGCGCCTTTGGCCGAAACCGCCGGCGGAGAGGACGTCACCGTGCCCCCAAAAGCGCCCCCGCCGCTCGAGTCCCCCGGCCCCGAGGCGACCGGGGAACGGGCCGAGGCCTCCGCCGTCCGTCAGGCCCCGGCCCCGCCGGCCGGCGGGGAAGACCGGTTTATCGATATCCTGTTTTACGCCTTTGTGGCGGTGATGATCCTGTTTATCATCAAAGGGCTTTTCTGACTCAGGCCCTTTGCGCCCCGCCGGTGATGCCCCCGGCCCGGGAGGTCAACCATGTTCCGGATCTTTCAAACCGAGCTCAACCCCGCCCACATCTACGGGCGCTCCCCTCAGTCTCACGCATTCCTGAGATCCCACAGCCGCCACCTCGACGCGGTCCTCGAAAAGATCGACGAGGTGCCCTTGTCGGCCTTTGTCTGGGCTCCCCGAAACCCGGATGCCGCAAAACGGGACCCCTTTGTCCCGCGCATCGAAGCCCTCGAGGACCGCTTGAAACGCCAAAAGATCACGGCGCGGCTCCGGATCGACGGGCGGGACGGCCATAAACCAGCCGCCCCGGAGGAGCTGGTCGGGCTCCAACGGACTTCGGACGTCACCTTCGTGTTCATTGCCGAGCCGGAGGCCCTGGACCGGTTTGACGAGGGGCGGTACGGCGCATTGGAAAATCTCTTCATCATCATTGACCGGACGGTCCAGCCCCGGTTCGAGGAACGGTTTCCGGAATTGGCCGACCAGACCGAAGTCTATCGGTTTGACCGGGACTTTTCCAACGGGGT
>CAYNGG010000060.1:0-13644 GCA_964396575.1 uncultured Desulfobacteraceae bacterium
ATTGCGGAAAAATCATCAATCATAAATCACCAATCATAAATCATCCTTATTTCCGCCCCATCCTCGCGCTGCTCCTCGCCTTTATGGCCGGGATCATGGCCGGCGAGGCCTGGCCGGGCATCGGCCGGCTCATCTACTTCCCCATCGTTTTTCTGGTCTGGCGCATCCTGACGGCGGCACGCCGGGAGCAGCCCCGTCGCTGGTCACCGCTGCTGCTGTTTGCGGCCCTTGGATATCTGGCCATCAGCCCCTGGGCCGATCCCGACCTGCCCGACCATCATGTCAGCCGGTTTGCCGATGATGCGGCCTGGGAGCTCGTCGGAACGGTCGTCGAGCGACCCTGGCCGAGGCCGGGGGACCGGAAGCGGTTCGTGATCCGGGCCGAAAAGCTGGAGACGGATGAGGCATCCCATCCGGTGGTGGGCCGCCTTCGGGTTACGGCTCGGGTGGACGAGGTTCCGGTAACCGAGGGTGACCGGGTTCGTTTCACGGGTCGGATTCGGAGACCCCGGGGCTTCCAGAATCCAGGGGGCTTCGACTATGCGCGGTACATGGCCTTCCAGGGAATTTGGGCCACGACCTACGTCCACAAGGGGACCTTGCGGCGGACGCCCGTGGACGACAAGGGGAGCCGCGGGTCCCGAATCGCCGCCCACCGCGCCCGGATCGCAACCCTCTTTGAGACCGCCGGCACTCCGGACGCCCAGGCGGTCTTGACGGCCCTGGTGGTGGGCGATCGGAGCCGAATTAGCGAGGGGCTTCGGGAGTCCTTCAACCGGGCCGGGATTGCCCATCTGCTGGCCATTTCCGGGCTCCACGTGGGGATCGTGGCCACGGTGTCGTTCTGGCTCTGCCGGTGGGCGATGTCATGGATTCCGGCGCTGCTCCACCGGGCGTGGACCCGGAAGGGGGCGGCCCTGCTGACGGTCGTTCCGGTCCTGGGATACGGCCTGCTGGCCGGGATGTCGCCATCTACCCAGCGGGCGGTGACCATGGTGGGCGTCTTTCTGGCGGCCCTCTGGATAGAGCGGGACGCTGAGCCCATCAACACCCTGGCGGTCGCCGCGGTTGTCATTCTCGTCATCTATCCCCCGTCTCTGTTTTCGATCTCCTTTCAGCTTTCATTCGCGGCGGTGGCCGTCATCCTCTATGGACATGCCCGGCTGGGCCGACGGCGTTCCATTGAAAAGGATTCCTGGCACGCTCCCTATTCGGATCGGCTCCGCGCCTTTCTGCTCGTCTCGCTACTGGCCATCCTCGGCACTCTGCCCATCCTCATGCGGCACTTCCACCTGGTATCCCGGATCGGGCTGGTCACCAACCCCATCTTCGTCCCCTGGATCGGGTTCGGGGTTGTGCCCGCCGGGCTGTCCGCCGCCGCCCTCCAGCCGGTCTGGCCCGGCGGGGCCGAGCTCCTGGCGGCCGGGGCGCTCTTTTTGACCGATGCCGCCCTGCCCTCTATCCGGTTTTTTGCCCGGCAGGATGCCGCCGCCGTCGAGACGGTCATCCCATCTATGTGGGAGATCGGTCTTTATTACCTGCTCCTGGCCGGACTCATCGAGCTGATGGCCGCCGGGAGGGATTCAAAGCGGGAGTCCGGGCGTCGCCGGGGAGCGGCGATAATGGTCTCGGTGGCCCTCGCCGGCGCCGCCGTTGATATCCTCTACTGGGTCAACCAGCGGTATTGGAAGACCGATCTGACCGTGACGGCCATCTCGGTGGGGCAGGGCAGTGCGACTCTGCTGGAGCTGCCCGGCGGCGACTGCATGTTGATCGACGGGGGCGGATTCTATGACAATGCGATCTTCGACGTCGGGGAATCGGTGGTAGGCCCCCTGTTACGGCGGAAGAAGATCCGGACCGTCGAGACCCTGGTCCTGACCCATCCCAACAGCGATCATCTGAACGGACTGATTCACATCGCCGATCATTTTAACGTCCAACGGATCTGGACCAACGGCGAAGCCGCCGACACCGAGGGCTACGCGGACCTGATGACGGCCATCGACGAGGCGGGCATCCGGATGGTTCCGTTCCAGCGGCTGCCCCGGTCCCGGACCATCAACGGGGTTGAGGTGGACATCCTCTATCCGCCGCCGGATTTCATCCGGGATTGGGCCGATGCGCCGTGGCGTGATGATGAGAACAATAACTCATTGGTGGTCCGGGTGGCCTTTGGCGAGGTCTCCTTTCTCTTTCCCGGCGACCTGATGGCGCCGGCGGAGCTGGATCTCTGTAAACGGTCGAAAATCGGGGGATTGGACAGCACCGTCTTGATGGCGCCCCACCACGGCAGCCGGACGTCGAGCACGCCGAACTTTCTCGACCACGTGGACCCGTCGGCCGTGGTGATTTCCTGCGGTTGGAAAAATCGGTTTCATTTTCCGCATCCATCGGTTATAACCCGGTACAGGCGGAGAGGGTACCGGATTTATCGGACCGACCGCGACGGGGCGATCCGGATGCGGACCGACGGCCGGCATCTGGAGATCACTCCCGCCGTCGAGCCGCCGAGCTGATCCGCCGAACCCCGGACGACCCGGCCACGCCGGCGGCGTGGAGCGTTGTCGTCCTCTTGAGGGCCACCGAGCCCGCATAATGTCCAAGGAGGCGCCATGAAGCTCGTAATCCTGGCCATCGTCTGCTGGATGGGGATCGCCGTCGCCCATGCGGAGACCGGAACGATCGGTTACGTCGAGCGGTTCAGCCTGGCCGAAGACCGGTCCGAGGCCCTCGAGTCGCTCATCCCCGGCACTTCCGATTACTACTTCTACCACTGCCTCCATGCTCAGCATTCGGGCGATTTTGAACGAGTCCACCAGCTCCTCGATGCCTGGATCGCTCGGGAAGGCCACAGCGCTCGGGTTGAAGAAATCCGCAACCGCCAGGTTCTCCTCGAATCCCAGCGGGACCCGGAAGCCGCCTACCGGCACATCGAGGAGAAACTCTCCCTCCGGTTCGATCATCAGCGGGAGCGGGCTGAAGCGAGCGTCGAGTACCCCACCCAGCTCGATCCCCGGTGGATTGCCCCTGAAACGCTCCGAAAACACGCCCTGCGCCGTCATCGGAACCTGGACGGCATCACCGACCGGGGGCTCTACTCCCTGCCGGCCGGATCTTTAGACGGTGACCGGCGCCGGGACCTCCTCCGCCGGCTGACCCGCCCCGATTTCCCCAATTTGGCCGAGCTGGTGGTCGCCGATCTGAGGTACCGCCGGAGCGGCGGGTTCGGCAGCCATCCAATCCACCGAGAGCTCCTCCGATCCCAGCTTGACGAATGCCTCCGCCGGATGCCCGAGCTTCGCAAGGAGACCGCCTTCATCCAGACCTACCTGGCCAAGCTCGCCCCGTCCGAGGACGTAAGTCCGCGGTATGACCCCCAAGCCCGAAAAGCCCACCTGGACCGGATGTGGGCCTTTGCCAAGGACCTCGACCCGGCTCACAACTCCCTGAAAGCTCATGTCCTTTACGGGATTCTCGATTTCCACCGGCAACGCGGCGGCTATGATGCCGCCCGGGACCGGTTCACGGACTATATCCGGCTCCCCCGGAACGTCGCCTATATCGAGCCGGATTACATCCGCAAACGGACCCACAGTCATGTCCGGGCCGACCTCCGGGCCGACTTCGCCCCGTCCACCGGCATGTCCCCGATCGGCTCGGACGAGGCCCTGGTCCGGGATTACCTGACCCATTACTTCAAGGCCGGCGAAGGGGTCGAGCCATTTTCCCGCTACATCAAGGACGACTATCTCCAGCGTCTCTTCGTGGAAACCCAGATCCTCGCGGGGCGGGGCGACATGGAAACCTGGTATTCCAAAATGGACCCGGCCGACTACCGCCGGCTCAAAGACCGGGTTGATATCGCCTTTGCCCCGGAAAATCCCCGGTTTTTCAATCGGGATGCCGACGTGGGGCTCGAGGTCTGGGTCAAAAACGTCACCACCTTGATCATCAAGGTCTTCGAGATCAACACCTTCAACTATTTTGCCGCCGAAGGGCAGGCCATTGACACCTCCATTGACCTCGACGGCCTGACCGCCACCTGGGAACGGACCGAAACCTACCAGGTCTCCCCCTTGCGTCAGGTCCGCCGCCATTTCGATTTCCCCGAGATCGACCATCCCGGCACCTATGTGGTGGAGCTGATCGGTAACGGGAAAAGCAGCCGGGCGGTGATCCGGAAGGGGCGTCTGTTTTTCACCGAGACGGTCGGGCCGGCCGGCCATGAGCTGATCATTTATGACGAGACCGGCCGTCACCGGCCGGAAGCCACGGTCTGGCTGGCGGGTCGGACTTACGACCCGGACAGCGACGGGCGGATCATCATCCCCTTTTCCACCCGTCCCGGCCGCCAGTCGGTGATCCTCAAAGACGGAAGCCTCCACACCCTGTCGGCTTTCCATCATCGGGCCGAATCCTACCGGCTCTCCGCCGGGATTTACGTGGACCGGGAGCAGCTTCTCCGGCGCCGGGAAGCCACGGTGCTGATCCGCCCCCAGCTCTTCGTGGCCGACCAGCCCATCAGCCCGAAAATTCTTGAAGAAGTCCGCCTGATCGTCGAATCGAAAGACCGACGGGGGGTGACGAGCCGGCGGGAATTCCCTGAAATTTCCCTTCTCGAAGACCAGGAGACGACCGTCACCGTACCAGTGCCCGACCAGCTTGCGAACCTTCGGCTGACCCTGGCCGCCAAGGTCCAATCGGTCAGCCGGCACAAAAAAGAAGATCTGTCCGATTCCGTCCGGTTTGCGGTCAACGCCATTGACGGGACCCTTCAGGTGGCCGACCTGTTTCTCCGCCGGTCCGAAGCCGGATATCGAATCGAGGCGAGGGGGAAAAACGGCGAGGCGCGGCCGGGGCAGCCGGTCCATCTGGAGCTCCATCACCGTGACTTCCGGGAAGCGGTAACGGTGACCCTCAGAACGGACGGAACGGGTCGGATCGGGCTGGGGCCGCTATCCGGTATCGATCGCATCGAGGCGGGCGGAAGCGGGGGGAAAACCAGGAGCTGGCCGTTGCTGGCTGACCGGTGCCAATATCCAAGGACCATTTGCGGGCGTGTCGGTGATCCCCTGAGAATCCCGGTCATGGCCGGCGAGGAAAACCCGAGCCTCCTGGAGCGACGGGGCGGGACCTTTGTGGCGGACCAGACCGAGGCGGTCCGGAGGCGGGATGGCTATCTGGAGCTGTCCGGATTGCCGGCCGGGGACTACGCGCTCCATCTGCCCGAGGCCGGCCGGACCATCCGGATTCGCTTGACTGAGGGACATCGCCACGAGGGCTTTGTGATCTCCGATGGACGGGTCCTCGAGACCCTTCCCGAAGCCGCGCTTCAGATTCTCGATGCGGGTATAGACGGTGACGTGTTGCGGGTCCGGCTCGGGGGGGCCGGCCCATTTGCCCGGCTCCACGTCTTTGCGACCCGGTTTATGCCGGGCTTCGATCCGTTCGCCCACCTGCCGACCCCCGGGCTGCCGTCGCCCTATCAGATCCGCCCGGCCCGCCCGGAGTCCCAGTACCTCATCGGCCGGGATATCGGAGACGAGTATCGATACGTCCTGGACCGGCGGTATGCCGAGATTTATCCAGGAAATATGCTCCGCCGGCCCGAGCTCTTGCTGAACCCCTGGCCGCTCCGGTCCACCGAAACCGACGTCGATACGGCGGCGGCCGGCTCCCGGTTCCAGCGGGAGAGGACCGGCGCGGACCGGCGCGAGGCGGCTTCAGCCCCGGCGCCGTCTCCCATCGCCCCGGCGGAGGCCTTTGACAACCTCGATTTTCTGGCGGCCCCATCGGCGGTCCTCACCAACCTCCGCCCGGACGCGGATGGCGTGGTAACCGTTCCGGCGGAAAAACTCGGACAGGGGACCGGTGTTCATCTGCTGGCCGTTGATCCGGTGAGCACGGTCTATCGGGCGCTCTACCGGCCTGACCGGGAGATCCGGACCCGGGACCTCCGGATGGCCGAGGAGGTCGCCCCGGAGACGCATGTCATCGAGGGCCGGCGGATGACGGCGGTGGAGACGGGGGAGCGATTTGAAATCGGCGATCTGTCCGAAGCGGAGATGGCGATTTACGATTCGCTGGAATCGGCCTATCGGATTCTTCTGACCCTGAGCGACGATGAGGATCTCAAAACCTTTCAATTCGCCGTCCAGTGGCCGGACCTGGACAAGGCCGACAAGCGAAAGAACTACTCGGAATATGCCTGCCACGAGCTCAACTTCTTCTTGTACCACAAGGACCGGCCCTTTTTCGAAAGGGTGGTCCGGCCCTATCTGGCCCATAAAAAGGACAAGACCTTCATGGACCACTATCTCCTGGGGGCGGACCTGTCCGACTATCTGGCGCCGTGGGCCTTTTCCCGGCTCAACATTGTCGAAAAGATCCTGCTCGCAAAGGGGGGCGGTTGGGACCCGGAGGACATGCGCCGTTACATGAGGGATCTCTATGAGACCGTGCCGCCGGACATCGAGGCCTTCAATCGGCTCTTCGACATCGCTCTGAAGGGTCGAGCGATGGAGCCGGACGACTATGGCGTGGCGGCGGCCCAAGACGCGGCCTTCCAGATGAAGGCCGAGGCCTTGTTGTCCGAGGACCTGGACCTCGATATGGCGGATGAAGCGGCCCCAATGCCTCCGCCCCCTTCAATGGCGCGGTCGAAGATGGCGGCGGCGCCGGCTCCGGAAGCCGAAGGTTTAGCCGGGGCCGGGGACTTCCGCCCGGGCCGCCAGGCGGAAAGAGAAGCAGCCCGGCCGCTCTACCAGGCCATCGATAAGACCCGGGAATGGGCGGAAAACAACTACTATCATCTGCCCATCGAAGAGCAGACGGCGGACCTGATCACCGTGAACGGGTTCTGGGACGACTTTGCCCAGGCCCCCGCCGACCAGCCGTTCCGGTCGCCCCGGTTTGTGGAAGCGGCCGGATCATTCGCGGAGATGATGCTGGCCCTGGCGGTCCTCGACCTCCCGTTTCGGGCCGAGGAGCATGAAACGGCGATCGACGCCCGGAGCTTCTCCCTGACGGCGGCAAGCCCCCTGATCGTTTTCCACAAGGAGATTACCCCCGCTCCGGAGGCGGCCGCCGCGGCCCCGATGATGGTCAGCCGGAGCTACTTCCGACCCGATGACCGATACCGGTATGAGGGCCATGAGCGGGTGGACAAGCGGATCGACGGGGATTTCCGGTTCGGCGCCGCTTACGGATGCCAATGGGTGGTGAGCAACCCCACGTCGGCGCGGCGGAAGCTCTCGATCCTCTCCCGGATTCCCCGGGGAGGGATGCCGATCCAAAACGGGTTTTACACCCGGGGACGGACGGTGACGGTGGAATCCTATGCCACCCAGACCGGCGAATACTTTTTCTATTTCCCGGAGACCGGGCGGTTCTCCCACTACCCGACCCAGGTTTCAGAGGAGGCGGGCGTCATCGCGACCTCCGACGCCGACACAATGAACGTCGTCGCCGAGGTCGAGACCGTGGATCGGGGATCGTGGCAGGACATCTCGCAAAACGGGACGGATGCGGAAGTCCTCGACTATCTCCGTGAGGAAAACCTCCACCGGATCGATCCGGAGGCCATTGCCTTCCGGATGCGGGACCGGGGGTTTTTCAATAGCGCTATCGAAATTTTGCGAAACCGACGGATTTACAACCATCTGCTCTGGTCTTACGGGATTCATCACCAGGACCGGTCCGCCACCCGGACTTACCTCGAGCACTCCCCTTACGCCGATCAGTGCGGTATGGCCATCGACACCCCGCTGCTCACGGTGGACCCGGTGGCCCGCCGGACCTATCAGCATCTGGAATACCGGCCTCTGGTCAACGCACGGACTCATCCCCTGGGCGATGGGCCGAAGATCCTGAACAACCGTTTCCACCACCAGTACCATCAGTTGATGACCTATCTGAGCTACCGGCCCGCATTGACCGACGCCGACCGGATGGCGGTGACCTACTATCTCCTGCTCCAGGATCGAATCGCCGAGGCCATCCGGTTTTTCAACATGATCGACCCAGGAGAGATAAAAACCCGGATTCAATACGATTATCTCCGGACTTACATCGACCTCTATAACCGGGAGATCGACCGGGCAAGGGAGACGGCCGAGGCTTATGCCGACTATCCGGTGGATCGCTGGCGGGACCTGTTCCGGGAAGCCGCCGCCCAGATCCGCGAGATCACCGGCGAGGAGACCGAGTCCACTGATCCCGACGACCGCGATGCCCGGCAGGGACGGCTGGCGGCCGCGGAACCCTCGTTTGATTTCTCCGTAACCGACCGCCGGCTTACCATCCGGTATCAGAACCTCTCGGCCTGCCGGGTCAACATCTATCCCATGGAC
Organism: uncultured Desulfobacteraceae bacterium; assembly: GCA_964396575.1. GTDB lineage: Bacteria > Desulfobacterota > Desulfobacteria > Desulfobacterales > JAABSP01 > CAYNGG01. The sequence continues at coordinate 8,355 of CAYNGG010000060.1, forward strand.
CTGGAGCTGCTCTTTTCCCGGAATCCGTTTGTGGAAACGGGCGCCGATCACTTTGCCTATATCCGGCCCAACGCGACGATGGATGTGGATTTGCCAAAGGAAAAGGCAAGCCATACCCTGACGCTGCCCGAGGACCTGAAGTCGGCCAATCTGATGGTCGAGGTGACCGCCGAGGGCATTCGGAAGGCCACGGCCGTCTATACCAACGATCTCGATGTCCAGGTCATCGAAACCTATGGCCACCTCCGGGTATCCCACGCCGAGACCGGCCGGCCGCTGTCGGCCGTTTACGTCAAGGCTTACGCCCGGATGCAAAGCGGTGAGGTCATCTTCTACAAGGACGGCTACACCGACCTCCGGGGCCGGTTCGACTATGCCTCCTTGAGCACCGACACCCTCGACCGGGTGGACCGGTTCGCCGTCCTGGTCCTGAGCGAGGATCATGGGGCGGTGATTCGGGAAAGTGGGGTGCCGAAGCGGTAGGGCTTCGATTCATTGAGGTTGAGTTGGCGCAGGGTATGTTAATATTTAGTTTCCCCTCGCATAATCACAAAGCCCCGCCAGCGGACACCCCCCACACCCCGGCTTTCTCGCCTTGCAGATTTCCCGTCCCAGCCGGATCATGTTCAGATGGAGGGAGAAGGATTTGCCGGGCGGGATGACCTCGCGCATGGCCCAGAAGGTCTTTTCGGCGCTCAGCGTGGCCTTGACAAGCCCCAGCCGTCGGCAGACCCGATGAACGTGGGTGTCCACGGGAAAGACGTCCATCTCACAGGAAAAGGCCAGGACCACGGCGATGGTCTTGACCCCGATCCCCTTGAGCCGGGTGAAGGTCTCGATTGCTGAAAGCGGGTCCATCTCCCGGAGCAGGTCAAGCCGATAGCCGCCGTAAGTCTCCCTGATCCACGTTAAAATATTCTGAATTCGCCCGCTTTTCTGCCGGGACAACCCCCCCGACCGGATGGCCGCAGCCAGCTCATCGACGGGCGCTTGGGCGACTTTGGCCCATTCGACCCGGCCATCGGCTCCCGAAAACCTCGCTTCCATGGCGTCAAAGGCCCGAGCGGCGTTGACGTCGGTGGTGTTCTGGGACAAAATGGTCAGGACCAGGCTGCGGAGGGGATCGGCGTGAGCGGCCTTCCGGCCGGGAATTCCGTAATGGGCCTCCAACCTTTGGTTGATGATTTCCGTTTTTTTCGCTACATCCATGGGGCACCCTTGTTGTCTGGGGTCATCCGGCCGGTTTATCCAATCTTTTGTCCGATACGCCCGAAGGGATCGGGATGGTACAGTCCTTTAGCACGGTTGCTCGAAAATGGAAGCCTTATCTGATCTCCGCCGGGATGATCCTGGCCGCCGTGCCGTTATTTCTATGGCTTTTGCCGGTAACCGAGATCGATGCCGTCCACCCTCGCCGCCAGACTGTGGTGGAGCTGGTGATCGCCTCTGGCCGGCTCCGGGCTGAACGACGGAGCGACATCGGTTCCGAGGTCAGCGGCGTGGTGGAGACGGTGGCCGTCGATGTGGGCGATCGGGTCCGGACGGGTGACCTCCTGGTCCGGCTCCTGCGGACCGACGCCGTCGAGGCCGCCGCCGCGGCCGAGGCATCCCTGGCCGTGGCCAGAGCGGACCTAACCCGGATTCGTCGAGAACCCTATCCCGAAGAGATTGCCGGGGCGCGGGCCGACCTCGATGCCGCCCTGGCTGATCAGCAGCAGCGGGAACGGGAATTCAAGCGAATCCGGGACCTCCGGCGGAAAGGCGCCGTCTCCCAATCGGCCTTTGACGAGGGCAAAAGCTTCCTCAACCGGGCGGCGGCCGCCGCCCGGTCGGCTCGGGAGCACCTGGCCGACCTGCGGGCCCGGCCCCGGCCCGAGGTCATCCAGGTGGCCGAAGCTCGGGTGGCTGAGGCCGCCGCCGCCCTCGACCTCGCCCTGGCCGAGCTCAAGAAGCGGACCATCACCGCCCCCATGGACGGGATCATCGTCGCCCGGACGATCGAGCCGGGGGAAAGCGTCTCGCCGGGCGCCGCGCTCTTGACCCTCGCCGCCCCAGATCCCATGGAAATCTACGTGGAGACCGACGAGAACAACCTTTCCCGATTAGAGGCGGGCCAGACCGCCAAGGTCATCGCTCCGGCCTTTCGGGATCGCCCTTTTCGAGCGACCCTCCGGCGGATCGACCCGCTGGTGGACCCGCTCCGGGGCGTGGTGGGACTCCGGCTGGAACCCCACACCGTCCCTGATTACGCGCTCTTCGACATGACCGTTGACGTCAACATCGAAGTGGCCCGGTATTCCGACGGCCTGAGCCTCCCGGTGAGCGCCGTGCTCCGGCGGGGCGACCGCCACACGGTCATGGCCGTGGAAAACGGCCGAATCCGGGAGCGGCCGGTCCGGGTCCTGGGCCAGAGTCCCGACTACGCCGCCGTTGCCGATATCCCCGAAGACCGGATCGTGGCCCGCCACGCCACCCAGGTGAAAGCGAACCAGCGGGTCCGGCCCGCGGAGACTATCAAATGATCTGGGACCGGCTCGCGCTTTCAATCGCCCTCCGGAACCTCCGTCACCAGCCGGGCCAGACCCTCCTCACCGTTACCGTGGTGGCCACCAGCGTGATCCTCATCATCTTCATCAACGCCCTGATCTCCGGCCTCCAGGACCGTCTGGTCAGCAGCGTTACCGGCTCCATCCCCCACGTGGTGGTGGTCCCCGAGGAACGGCTTCCCATCGCCGTCTGGGAGGTCCCGGAACTGGCCCAGCCGGACATCCTGTCCATCGGGGATCGGGTCCGGCTCGAGCAGCGGAAGCGGACCATCGAGGACTGGAGCGTCTGGCTCCCGAGGCTTTCGGGGATCTCCGACCGGGTTATCGCCGTCTCCCCGGTGGTCACCGACCAGGCCCTGATCTCCCGGTACGAAAAGCGGAAGGCGGTCACCGTCACCGGCGTGATCCCCCGGCGGCACAACCAGGTGGTCGATCTGGCCTCCAGGCTCGTGGCCGGCCGGTTTTTGACCTTGAACCCCGGCGAGGCGGCCCTGGGTTATAAGCTCGCCGACGACCTCGGCCTCCGGGTGAGCGACAAGGTCCGGATCACCGGCCCCGAGGGGGAGACGACCACCTACACCGTGGCCGGGATTTACGACACCGGCTTTTCCACCGTGGACGGCGGCACCGTCTTTCTGACCTTGCGGGACGGCCAGTCCCTCTTCCGCCTGGGCCGGGCCGTGACCCGGATCGGCCTCAAGCTGGACCGGATCTTTGCCGCCGATGACCTCGCCCGCCGGCTCGAGCTTCAGGTCCCCTACGGGATCGAAAGCTGGATGACCGAAAACACCAGCCTCCTGTCCGGCCTGAAGGCCCAGGCCCAGTCTTCCATCATGATCCAGACCTTCACGGTGATCGCCGCCGGCTTCGGGATGGCCAGCATCCTGATCATGTCGGTGGTCAATCGAATTCGGGAGATCGGCATTCTCCGGGCCATGGGGACCACTAGGGGCCAGATCGTCGGGGTCTTTACCCTCCAGGGGGCGATCCTCGGCTTTATCGGAGCCCTGGCCGGAGCCGCCGCCGGGTCGGGCCTCTGCGTCTGGCTGGGCGGGCTCCGCCGCCTGGCATCGGCCACCGGCCGGACCGTCGAGATCTTCCCCATGCGGCTCAGCCTCGAGCTGGTGGTCCTCACCGTGGTCCTGGCCACCGGGATCAGCCTGGTGGCCTCCCTCTATCCGGCCTGGCGGGCCGCTCGAGTGGACCCCATCGAGGTGATCCGAGGCTGATGCCACCCGCCGGCCCCCGAGCGGAGATGATCCGGGTCAACAAGGTCTATGGCGGCGCCATCTCGACCCACGTCCTTTTCGACATCGACCTGACCATCGGCTCCGGCGAGCTGGTGGTGATCGTCGGGACTTCGGGGTCGGGCAAAACCACCCTGCTCAACCTCCTGGGGCTCCTGGATACGCCCACTTCCGGGGAGATCCGGCTGGGCGGCCGGAACGTGGCCGGGCTGAATGACGCTCAACGGACCCGAATCCGGCGCGACGACCTCGGTTTTATTTTCCAGTTCCACCACCTCCTGCCGGCCTTCACCGTTCTCGAAAACGCCCTGATGCCCTGCCGACTCCGGGGCTCCGGCTTTGAACGGTCCCGGCGGGACCCGGTGGCCCGGCTCCTCGACCGGGTGGGGCTCGGAGACCGGCTCCACCACCGCCCCGGCCAGCTCTCCGGCGGCCAGCAGCAGCGGGTGGCCATTGTCCGGGCTCTGGCCAACGACCCGATCCTGGTCCTGGCCGATGAGCCCACCGGGAACCTCGACAGCGCCAACAGCCAGACGGTTTTCGAGATCATCCGGGAGCTCAACCGGGAGGGCGGCACGGCCTTTGCCGTGGTCACCCACGACGAATCCCTCGCCGGCGGCGCCAACCGGGTGATCCGGATGGCCGACGGCCGGATCGTCCCCGAAACCGCCCCCTCACCGAAGAAAGGACGAACCCAACCATGACCGAGCCCATGCCCACCCTGTTCATCTCCCACGGACCGCCGACCCTGGCGGCCATCGATCATCCGGCGCCCCGGTTCTGGGAAACTCTTGCCCAACGGATTCCCCGGCCGTCGGCCATCATCTGCGTCTCCGCTCACTGGGAAGCGGTCCGGCCGACGGTCACCGGCGCGGCCATGCCCGGCACGGTCCACGACTTCGGCGGCCCGCCGCCGCTTTTTTCCCTGAGCTACCCGGCGCCCGGCGATCCGGACCTGGCCGAACGGGTCCGGGAGCTTCTGGACGATGCCGGGCCGGCCGCCGGGATCGACCCCGACCGGGGCCTCGACCACGGGGTCTGGGTTCCGCTGATCCGGATCTATCCGGAGGCGGACATCCCCGTCCTTCAGCTTTCGGTCCAGACCGACGCCGGCCCGGCTCACCACCTGGCCATCGGCCGGGCCCTTGCGCCCCTCCGGCGTGAAGGCGTCCTGATCCTCGGCAGCGGAGGGGCCACCCACGACCTGCCGTCGGTGTCCGACCATCAACGGGACGACCCGCCGACCGACTATGCCCGAGCCTTTGACGACTGGCTCCGGGAGACCATCACCGCCGGAAACATTGACGCGCTGCTGGACTACGAAAAGGCCGCCCCCGAGGCCCGGCGCAACCATCCCTGGCCGGCGGAGCATTTTCTGCCCCTGTTCGTGCCCCTGGGCGCGGCGGTCGATGGCGGGCCGGGGCGCCGGATCTTTGACGGGTTCATGTACGGGGTCCTGTCGATGGCGGTCTATCGGTGGGGAAATTCAGGGGAAAC
>CAYNGG010000061.1:0-5359 GCA_964396575.1 uncultured Desulfobacteraceae bacterium
AGACAATCCGCCACCAGCTCCCAGAGGTACTTCACCTCCAGGTCATCCAGGCCGTGGTGGGTTTTGATGTTTTCCAACTGCCCGTGGCAGGAATGGCAGGGGACCACCAGCATGGATGCGCCGGTGGCCCGGACCTGGTCCATCTTCCGCCGGCCATAGTGAATCCGCTCGTCGTTGTAGCCGGTGGTCAGGGTCCCGCCCCCGCCGCCGCAGCAGAGCTGGTCCATCCCGTTGGGGTAGAGGTCGATCCAGTTGTCCATGCACTGGCTCAAGATCCACCGGGGCTCCTCGAAAAAGCCGTGGCCGAAGAACTTCTGGGCTCGCCGGCCGTAGTTGCAGGGGTCGTGGTAGGTGGCCACCCGGTCGGCAAAGCGGGACTTGTCCAGCTTGATCCGCCCCGACTGGATGTAATCGATGAGAAGATGAAAGACCGTGGTGAACTCAAATTGGTCGAAGACCTCGGGATACCATTTCTCGAACCCGGACCGGGTCGAAAGGTAGGCGTGGCCTCATTCGGGCCAGAGGAGCGTCTTGACTTTCAGCCGCTCCATCTGCTCCTTGATCCGGCCGACCATCACTTTCATTCGCTCGTCGTCGCCGGTGAAGTAGCCCCAGTTGGTGCCTTCCCAGTTGACCGACGAGACGGTCCAGTCCTCTTTGGCGGCGTGGAAGAGCTTCCACCAGTGCTTGAGGTCCTCGGTGTGGGTGTTGACCAGCTTGTTGTGGATGGTGGTCAAAAGGTTGGCCCCCTCCTTGTCGATGGGGACGGTAAAGCCTGAAAATCCGGGCTCCTCGGCGATTTCCTCGGCCACGTCTTCGAGGATGAAGACGAAGTCCTCCTGGGGGAGTCCCAGGTTGTTGCCGGTCTTGACCGCCGCGTCGAGTCCCTTGTGGAGGACCCCCGGCACCTCTTCGCGGTCCCTGAGCGATCGGATGTTCCGGACCATCCCGGGGATGTCCACGTCGATGGGGCAGACCTCCTGGCATTTTCCGCACATAGTGCAGATCCAGGGCCAGCGGGTTTCGATGATCTCGGTTTCCATGCCCAGGCCGACCATCCGGACGAGCTTCCGGGGGTCGAAGCCGTCGATCCCCGATGCGGGGCAGGTGCTGGCGCAGAGGCCACAGGTCACGCAGTGGTCGTGGTGATGGGGCCAGCTCCGGAAGCGTCCGGGGTCCAGGGCGTTCAAATCTTTTATGGATTGAGTTTCCGTCATGGGGTCACCTGTTCAGTTGACGATTGTGGCGGTTGCGGTAGGGATCACGACGACCCGCCGGCTCGGCGGCCGGCCACCGTCCCCTCGAAATCGGCCAGATAGCGGACGCACTCGGCCGGCATGTTGGCGGCCAGAGTGGCGCTCAAGAGGCGCTCCGGGGCGATGTCGGCGTCGGTCATGATCCGTCGGATCTCGTCGGCCCGGGCCAGGGCGTGGAGGTTCCCGGTTTCAGCATGGCAGTTGCCGGGATGGCAGGTCATAAGGGCCACGCCGTCGGCTCCGGCGGTAAAGGCGTTCAGGATGGCGGTTGCCGACACGGCTCCGGCGCAGGGCACGGTCACCGTCAGGAGGCCTTCGGGGAGGGTCTCGCCCTCGGCTTTCGCCGTCTCCAGGGCCTGGGCCGCCGAGCGTGAGCAGCAGAAGGCCACCAGGAGCGGGCCGTTGCCGGAAGCGGTCTTTCGGGCCGAAGCGATCCGGTCAGGCAGGCCGGCCAGGGCCGGGTCGGGAAAGGCGATGGCCTCCCGTGGACATTCGGCCGCGCAGAGGCCACAGCCCTGGCAGGCCGCCGCCACCGCCTCCATCCGGGTGGGATGGACGAGGACGGCGCCGTAGGGGCAAAGCCGGTAGCAGGTAAAGCACCGGACACAGGCGTATCGCTCGATCTCCGCCACGGTCGCCGGGCGGTCCCCGGTCTCCGTCATTCGGGTCTGGATCCGCAAGACGGCGTCATCGGCGTCCATGAGGTGGTCGGCCGGAGACTGTGGGCAGCGGGCCGGGCCGGCCGCCAGGATGCCTACCCGGTGAGTGTCAACGCTGATCCGGTGGACGTTGTCGGTCTGGATGAACCCGTCGGGCCCCCGGCGAAGCCGGAAGATTTCGGCCAGGCGCCGGAGCGACCGGTTCGGGCGGATGGTCTCATCGACCACGGTGAGGGCCGGCCGGAGCCGGAACCGCTCGCCGGTCATGTCATCCAGAAAGGTGATCTCGACCGCCTCGCCGGTCTGTTGAATTTCGGGCGGCTCGGCGAAGAGCTTGACAAAGCCGACCCCGGCTTCCCGGCACTGGTGATAGAGGGCTTCGAGGCCGTCGCCGGCGACCTTGAGGTGCCGGGTGAGGATGTAAACGCTCCGGCCACGCCGAGGCGTGGCGGCGGACCGGGCGGCGGTCATCACCTCCCGGGCGACCGTCGGCAGGTTTTCGGTCAGGAGGCTCAGGATAAAAACGATGGGGCCGGTCTCCGGCGAGACCTCCGAGGTTTCCAACGAATTTGGAAACCTCGGAGGTCTCCAGTCGGACAGGGATACCACCGACGGGGCGGGGGTCAGGCCATAAGGGGTGAAGTTGGGCTCCCGGCGGTCTTCGGCCGCGATGACCACGGCGGCAGCCGTCTCGGTGACCTTCCCGCCGTTTTGATTCATGCGGACGGCAAAGTCCCCCACAGTCCCCCGGCAGGCCAGGATATCGTCCGGTGAGACCTGGCGAGCCGGGAGGTCGAGCGCCGCCAGGCCGGTCTCGATGCGCTGGGCACAGGGCCCGTCTCCGATGATCAGTGTGTATGGGCTCAAGGCGTCACCTGTGAATGGGCTGGTTGGGTTGCGGAACGGGCGAGGAGATATTGGACGGCGGCGGCCGCCGCCCCCTCGCCGCTTCTGATGGCGTCGGGGATGCTCATGGGACCGGTGGCGGCCCCGGCGGGGAAGATCCCCCGCTGGGCGGCCGGCCCGTTTTGAGCGAAAAACCCGGTTTCAGCCAGATCGATACCGAAGGCCTCGGCCAGATCGGCCGTCCCCGCCGCCGGGGTCAAGCCGATGGACAGGACGAGCAGCTCGCAGGGCTCGTCGGTCGATTGGTGGGTGGCCGGGTCAAAGGCGGTGATGGTCAAATTGTCCCCGTCGGCCGGGTAAACGTCGGCGGGGATGGCCCGGACCATCCGGAGGTCATCGACAATGGCCTCATAGACCGGCGGAAAGTCCCGCCCGAAGGTCTGGATGTCGATGAAAAAGATCGTGATCTCCGTCTCCGGGTAGCGCGACCGGATCAGCCGGGCCATCCGGAGGGCTGAGCCGCAGCAGACCTGGGAGCACCAGACGTGGCCAAGGCTCTCGTCCCGGCTCCCCACGCATTGGACAAAGGCCATCCGGCTGGGGACGGTTCCGTCCGAAGGCCGCTTCGGGGCCCCGGTCTCCCGGAGCGTCCGCTCCAGGGTCAGATTGGTGATCACGTTGGGAAAGCGGCCATACCCGTAAGGTTTGTCCGTGGGGTCAAAGGGGGAAAAGCCGGTGGCCAGGATCACGGCGTCGGCCGCCACCTTGTCTGAGCCCGGTCCGGCGGCGCCCTCGGCCGGCTCGATGGCCACCTCGATCCGGTCTCCCGGGTCTCCCCCATTGGATCGGGAGATCCGGCGGTCCGTCCGGACCGTAATCCGGGGATGGTCGGCGACGGCCTGGCAGCGGGAAGCCACCATGCAGGCCCCGCAGCGGACACAGGCGTCGGTGGCCTTGCAGGCGTAAGCGGCGGCATGGCCGCCGAGGGCCGCCTGACGCTCCACGAGGGTCACGGCCGCCCCCAGGTCCGCCAGCGCCAGCGCCGATGTGAGCCCGGCGGCACCGCCGCCGACAACGAGCACCGATTTGTCCGAAAGTGTCACTGTCTCGCTCCTGTGCTGGTTTGTGGTTTGTGGTTATTGCCCGGTGGTCCGGGGGGTCGTTCGAGATAGTCGTCCAAAGCGCCCCCTCACCGGCTCTGCTCGCTCCGGTAATCGCTGATGATGGCGTCGAGGCGCTTTTGGATGAAGTCGCCCAGCGCCCTGAGATCAGCCTCGGAGATGGTATCGATCCCTACGGACAGCTTATCCACCGTCTCCTCGTCGATCTCGGTGATCTTGTTGACGAGAAAGCCGTCAACTTCACCGTCATCGAGCAGGAGCCCGCAGGCTCCCACCGCGCCGAGAAACTCGCCATCAACGGTCACCGGGACCACCAGCTTGACCAGGCCAGCGTCGCATTCCTCGATCACGTGCTCGCCCGAGTGCTTGGCCATGGCGGCCAGGTTCATGTGAGCCACGGCGCAGATGAAGGCCTGGCCCTTGTCGGTGTCCTTGACCGCCGTGCAGAGGGCGTTGGGCCAGAAGTGGTAGTCGGTAATCCGGATGCCGTTGGTGTCAAAAACGTTGGCGCTCAACCCGGATCGCTCGGTGAGCTCCAATTCAAATTCTTTCCATTTTTCAGCGGGTAACAGATCGGTCAATTCCATGTTCGGATACTCCCTCGTTTGCGAGATATCGTTCGCTTTCAGAAGTTTTCATAAACCAAAATCGGCCGATCCGCAAGTCCGGTCCGGGCTCGTGGGGGAAAAATATCCGTAATTTGCTAGATTTACTTTATTTTCAATCATTTGAATTGACATCACGGACGGAGGGACCCTACAATGAGCTCTGGAGATGACAACATAAACCCGAAATGGAGGAGATCAGATACCATGCGTAGCTTTCAGACGTTAAAAATCGGAACCTTGTTCCTTGCCGCCCTTCTGCTGATGGCGGGGTGCGCGACCGAATCGAAGACCCGGAAAGGCGCCGCTTACGGAGCGGCCGGCGGTGCCGCCGCCGGGGCCATTGCCGGTCAGGCCATTGGCGGAGATTCCGAGGCGACCCTTCTCGGGGCCGGGATCGGGGCCGCCGTGGGCGGCCTGGCCGGTGCCGGGGTCGGGGCGATGATGGACCGCCAGGAGCGGGAGCTCCGGGAGGAGCTGGCCGCCTCCGAGGCCGCGGCCGTCCGCCGGGAGGGCAATCTCCTGGCCATTACCCTCCGGGGGGACGTCACCTTTGACACCGGTTCGGCGGAAGTCAATCCGGGCCTTTACCCGGAGATCGACCGGATCTCCCGGGTCCTGACCCAGTATCCGTCCACCCGGATTCGAGTGGAAGGTCACACCGACAGCGTCGGGTCGGAGGAAAGCAACCAGGAGCTTTCCCGGCGTCGGGCCGAGGCGGTCAAGGCCCTGTTGGTTCAGGATGGGGTCCGCCCTGGCCGGATCACCACTCAGGCCTTTGGCGAATCCATGCCGGTGTCCGGAAACGACACCCCTTACGGCCGGCAGCAGAACCGCCGGGTGGAGATCAAGATCGAGCCCACGGGCTGATC
>CAYNGG010000061.1:5459-13556 GCA_964396575.1 uncultured Desulfobacteraceae bacterium
TTTGGAAACCTCGGAGGTCTATATTAAGCAGGCACGGGTGCCTGCCCCTGCATTTGGGTTTGGCGAGCCCGCCCCGTTTATGATATACTTTCCATAGCTTTTCTTCACGTTCTTTCCACGACGGTCGTTTAGACGCCACCGCCCGGATACCCCGAACCCATACGGATGGGAGGATATATGGCTGACATCGGCACCTTTCAACATCACCTCGCCTCGGTGAAGGCCGGGGAGCGACGCTTCGAAAACGCCTTTCAGGGGGTCGCCCGGATGATTCTGGAAAACGACATCGAAAAGGTGGTCGTCAACGGGAAGACCACCTACGATTTCGGGATCTTCCGGACGGGCCGGAAGCATGTCATCGGCCTTTACGACGAGATCAACTCCTTTGTGTCCTATGTCAAGGACGCGGCCGAAGGGGGCTCTTCCAAGGAGATGGCCTATGTCCTGGTGGGCGAGCCCGGCAACGGCAAGACCTTCTTCGTCGATTTCGTCTGCGCCCGGTACCGGGAGTTCCTCTCCCGGCCCACCAACCGGAAGTACACCTTCCGTTTCGTGGGGATGGACCGGATCGACGGCTACGGGAAGATCAGCACCATCGAGTCCCAGACTTACGAAGACCCCATGATTCTGGCCATGAGCCTCTTCGAGAGCCAGGATCAAAGCCGGGCCTGGCTCGCCGATCAATTCGGGTTTACCGACGAGGAGATGGACCGGTTCTGGGACGACTACCGCCCGCTCGGGGCCTGCACCGGATTCATGTGGAACGATATCCGAACCCACGCCGACGGCGACATCGACGAGATGCTGAAATTCGTCGAAGTGATCCCGGTCCCGCTCACCGAAAGCCTCGGGACCGTCACCGGGAAGTATTCAGCCAAGGACAAGATCACCTCTTCGGCGGTGGACCTGCTCGGCGAGGAATCCATCCAGCGGCTGCTCCACATCTCCGACGTCAACAACCCCTATCGGTTTGACCTGCGGCGGGGCGCCCTGGCCCGGGTAGCCGGCGGGGGCATCCACTTCAGCGACGAAATCTACAAGAACAAAAAGGACCTCGTCCAGGTTTACCTCGGGGTGATCCAGAACCGGAACATCGAGATCGACGGGTTCAAATGGCCCATCGACACCCTCATCATCGCCACGTCGAACAATTCGGAGTTCAACCGGTTTCTGGCGGAAAAGGAGGAGGCTCCCATCGTTGACCGGTGCCGGATCTGCTATGTCTCCCACACCACTAATTACCGGCTCCAGGGGGAGCTGACCACTTACGCGGTCGGGAGCGAAGCCCGGACCACCCTGACCCACCAGAGCCTCCACCAGGACCCCAACCTCAATTACGCCGCGTCGGTGGCGGTGGTCCTGAGCCGGCTGCCCCGGTCCGAGAAGCTCACCCCGGTGGAGACCCTCAAGCTGGCAGCGGGCGAGGTGGCCGGGGAGAAGAGCATCAAGACTCTGGCCGAGGTGATCGACACCCTCAACCAGGAGCCGGACATCACCCGGCGCTTCGGTCAAAAGGGGCTGGGGCAGCGGAACCTGGGCCGGGCCGTCCAGCTCCTGGTGGAAAGCTCGGATACCAACGAGGGCGAGTGCATGTTCGCCTATGACATCTTCAAGGCCATGGAACGGATCATCCTCGATTACGTCCCCGACGCCAATAACCGGGCCAAGTATCTGGAGGACCTGAAAATCGCCAAGGGGCTCTACCGGGAACGGATCATGACGGAGATGTTCAACGCCTACATGGACGAGCCTCTGGCCATCCGCAAGGACGTCATGAGCTACGTCAACATGATCATCGGCATCGACGCCGAAAACCTCGGCCCGGACCGGATGTGGAAGTACAAGGACCCTCAGACCGGGGAGCTCAAGGCCCTGAAGATCGACGAGCGCTACATCAAGAGCGTCGAGGAGCGCCTGGGTCTCAAGACCGAGGAGCAGCGCGAGACCTTCCGGACCTCCATCCGGAAGATCTACGGCCAGAAAATCTCGGTGGACCCGAACTACGACTTCATGGACAACCTCGAGCTGGTCAAGGCGGTCACCGACGTCCGGCTCAAGTCGGACATTGCCGGCGCCGGGTCCCTCATCGGGGCCCTGGCCAACCGGACCAACGAGGAGAACCAGAAGCTCCACGACCGGATGATCAGCACGATGCTCACCAAGCTCAATTACTGCCGGACCTGTGCTCAGAAGACCATCGAATACTTCTGCACTCAGGAAGACGAAAACTGATGGGCACCGGCGCGGCGGCAAAGGGGATTCCTCCAAAGGGGGGATAACGATCATGACGGACACGCGATTTAGGCTTTTTGCGCGGCTTCTGGCCGAGGGGCTTTCCCCCGACCGGGAGGCCCGGCTCCGCCGGGAGGAGCTGACGGACGAGCTTGACCACCGGGTTTCGGACCCGCCGTCGGGGGGCGGAGATGTCCCCTTTGCGCTCTTCGGTTTCTATGACTACTCGGACCTCTCCTTTGTCCAGGGGATGACGGCGCTCCAAAGCACCTACGTTTCCCGGATCAGCTCCATTGACGAGCTTTTGGAACGGGACAAGCTCCGGGAGCAGGACGGCTTTCCCCGGAAGATCCGGGTGGGCCGGCTCATCAAGCCCGGCAAGGGGGGCAAGGATAAAGTCGTGGTGGTTCCCACAACGGTGGAGGAGAAGCTCATCCACGACACCGTCAAGGCCCCTGAAGAAGAAGGGGCGGGCGGCGGATCAGGCGAGGGAGAAGAAGGCGAGGTCATCGGCGAGGAGCCCATCCGGCAGTCCGGCGGCGGGGGCGCCGGTCCCGGCCAGGGAGAGGGCGGCCCCCACGAGATGGAGTCATCCGCCTACGACCTGGGCAAAATCCTCACCGAGCAGTTCGAGCTTCCCAACCTCAAGGACAAGGGCAAGAAACGCTCCCTGACCCGGTACACCTACGACATGACCGACCGGCATCGGGGCTTCGGGCAGCTTCTGGACAAAAAGGCGACCCTCAAGCAGATCCTGGAAACCAACATCGCCCTGGGCCGGGTCCCCGACATCGGCCGGATCGACCCGGTGGATTTCCTGGTCTCCCCCGGAGACATGATCTACCGGATTCTCTCCCGGGAAAAGGACTACGAATCCCAGGCCATGGTTTTCTTTCTCCGGGACTATTCCGGGTCGATGTGGGGAAAGCCCACGGAGCTGGTGGTGGCTCAGCACGTCCTGATCTATAGCTGGCTCCTCTATCAGTACGAAAAGCAGGTGGAGTCCCGGTTTATCCTCCACGACACCGAGGCCACCGAGGTCCCCGACTTCTACACCTACTACAACTCCCGGGTCGCCGGGGGAACCCAGGTTTCCTCGGCCTTTGCCCTGGTCAACGAGATCGTGGAAAAGGAGAGCCTGGAACGGGATTACAACATCTACGTCTTCCACGGCACCGACGGCGACGACTGGGACACCGACGGCAAGATGGCCCTGCCGGAGATCAACAAAATGCTCCGGTACGTCAGCCGGATCGGGATCACCATCGCCGAGCACGGCGTCGGGTCTGGCGGGGGAACGGAGGTGGAGCGGTATTTGAAGAAATCCGATCTTCTCACCGGCCACCCGAAGCTCATCCGGCTGGATGTCATGGGCCAGGAGGCGGACGAGCCCCGGGTCATCGAGGGCATCAAGAAACTCATTTCCGAGTAGAGGCGGCGACATGGAGCTCATCGACCAGCACACCAAGGGGATCATGGAAGGGTGCAAGGAACGGGCCCGTGAGGCGGGGCTCTCCTTCCGGGACGAGACCCTCGAGTACATCGTCACCAACCGGGACCTCCTCGAGCTTTCCCCCAAGATGATGATCCCGACCCTTTACGACTACTGGGTCCACGACGTCGAGGTCTTAAAAGAACGCGGCAAGTACGAGCTCTACCCATCCAACCCTTACGAGACCGTCATCAACACCCGCCCGGCCATCTCCTTTTACAACGACAATAACCCCGACTGGATGAACGTGATGATCTTTTATCACGTTCTCGCCCATATCGACTTCTTCCAGAACAACACCTTTTTCCGGCACACCTGGGATTACGACTTCACCGGCCAGGCCCTTTCCGACAAGCGGCTCATCGCCCGGCTCCGGTCCGAAAAGGGCCGCTGGGTGGATTACGTCATCGAGTTCGGCCGGGGGATCGACAATCTGGTGGGCTACCACGACGAGCTGACCCGGCTCAGCCGGCCGCCGGCCACCCATCGGACCCGACGGCTCGACTACTATTTCGACGTCTTTCTCCAGTCGGAAAAGGGCGTGAATATCAGTGACTACATCAAGGAGATCGAGCGGTACAATGAGGCGGTGAGCCAGTACGGCGAGCAGGGCGGGGAGGAAACCTTTTTTTCCGAGGTGGACGCCCGGCATCCGGAATTCGACGCCCTTTTCCAGAAGTACCTGGAAACCCGGCGGGCCGGACATCGGGACATCTTCCAGCACCTTCTGGACCACTCCGATTTTCTCAACCACGAGGAGAACAAGTGGATGAAGTCGGTCCTCCAGGTGATCCGGAAGACCTCGCTTTTTTTCCAGCCCCAGATCCGGTCGAAGATCATGAACGAAGGCTGGGCCTCCTACTGGCACGAAACCCTTTTTCTCCAGGATGACCGGATCAACAGTCACGAGGTGGAGTTCGCCCGGGTCAACGCCGGGGTGACATCCATGCCCCGGGTGGGGCTCAACCCTTATGCGCTCGGGATGCGGCTTTTCTACTTTCTGGAAAATCTGGCCGACCGGGGGCGGTATTCCATCGAGTTCCGGCGCCTCGCCGACGCCCTCGGCCGGGAGCGGTTCGACCGGGAAAGCGAGCACGGCAGCGGGCGGGACTTCATCTTCGCGGTCCGGGAGAACTTCTGCGACTTCATGTTCATCAACACCTTCGTGGACCAGGATTTCGTCACCCGAAACAACCTGTTCGTGGCCGGCCGGCGGATCAACCGGCAGAAGATGGTCTGGGAGTATTACGTGAAGAGCCGGAAGGCGGAAGACTACCGCCGGATGCTCATCGACTCCCTCTACCACCCGCCGCACATCGAGATCGACCCGGACAAGAGCACGGACGGCCGCCTCTACCTGGTCCACCATTTCGAGGGCAAGCCATTGGTCACCGACTTTATCGCCAACACCATGCTGGGGATCGAGTACCTCTGGGGGGCCCCGGTGATGCTGGACACCCACGAGGTGGTGGCGGTGACCCCGCCACGCCTCGGCGTGGCCGGTCCACCCGTGCCCGGCTACCCCATGCCGCCGGTTCCGGACGAGACCCAGGCTCCGGAAGTCCAGTGGCAGCGGGTCCTCTACACCATGGAAAACCGAAAACTGTCCAAAACCAAGCTATAGGGTCACCCGACCATTCGGAGGCAGACGGCGTCTATGGAAACCATCAAAAAGGCAATGGACCGGCTCAACCTCACCATGCGGGAGGGAGACCAGCACGACCCGATCCCGTTTGAGACCTTTCTGAAGCTCCTCTCCGACCAGCCCACCCAGGTCCTGCGGAACGTCTTCCAGGTCTTCCACGATATGATCAGCCACTACGTGGGCGAGGGCCTCGACGAATACCTTGACGATCCGGAGTCCATCGCTTACGTCCACTACGACTGCACCCGGCTCTTCGTGGAGGACTCGGACCATCCCTTCTTCGCCGACCGGCTCTTTGCCAACCGCCTGATCAACCACATCGAATCCTTGAAACGGGGAGCCCAGCAGAACAAGATCTACATCTTTGACGGCCCGCCAGGCTGCGGGAAGAGCACCTTTTTGAACAACCTGCTCCGGCGGTTCGAGACCTACGCCAACACCGAATCCGGGATGCGGTACGAAACGGTCTGGCGCCTGGACCCCAAGCTCCTCGGCTGCACCGGGGAAAACGGATCCTCACCCCTCGTCCAGACCCTTTCGACCATCCTCGAAAACCAGGATGCCTCGCCGGGCGACTGCCGGATCGAGGACCCCCTGGAAGGGCCGGAGCCGCGGAGCCGGCTGGACCTCGACCAGATTTACGCGCCGCTGATCGCCGGCGAGCAGGTGGAGGTCCCCTGCCCGAGCCACGATCACCCCATCCTGATGATCCCCAAACGCTACCGGCGGCAGCTTTTCGACGACCTCTTCGAAAACGACGAGCTCAAATGGCGCCTCTTCACTGAAAAGGAGTACGAGTGGGTCTTTCGGGACAAGCCCTGCACGATCTGCAGCTCCCTTTACCAGGCCCTCCTCAACCGGCTCAAGAGCTTCAACGAGGTCTTCGGGATGCTCTACGCCCGGCCCTACCGGTTCAACCGGCGGCTCGGCGAAGGGATCAGCGTCTTCAACCCCGGCGACCGGCCCATGCGCCAGACCATCCTGAGCAACCCCATGATCCAGCGCCGGATCAACAGCCTCCTCCGGGACAGCAACCAGGTCAAATACATCTTCTCCCGGTACGCCAAGACCAACAACGGCATCTACGCCCTCATGGACATCAAGTCCCACAACATCGAGCGGCTCATCGAGCTCCACAACATCATCAGCGAAGGGGTCCACAAGGTCGAGGACATCGAGGAAAACGTCCATTCCCTCTTTCTCGCCCTGATGAACCCCGAGGACAAGAAGAACATCCAGGACATCCAGTCCTTCTCCGACCGAATCGAGTACATCAAAATCCCCTACGTCCTCGACCTGAACACCGAGGTCGAAATCTACCGAAACATCTTCGGCCGCCACATCGAAGAGGCCTTTCTCCCCCGGGTCCTCCATAACTTCGCCCGGGCCATCATCGCCTCGAGGCTCAACATCCGCTCCGATGCCCTCCTCGAATGGATCGGCGACCCGAGCCGCTACCGGCTCTACTGCGACGAAAACCTCCAGTTGCTGAAAATGGAGATCTACACCGGCTACATCCCCACCTGGCTGTCCGAAGAAGACCGGAAGCGTTTTACCGCCAAGCGCCGGCGCAAGATCATCGCTGAATCGGAATTCGAGGGGCAAAAGGGCTTCTCCGGCCGGGACTCGATCAAGATCTTCAACGAGTTCTACTCCGCCTACGCCCGTGAGGACCGGCTGATCAACATGTCCAACATCTACACCTTCTTCACCGTCACCCGGAAGGACCTCGGCGACGGCCTGCCCGACGGCTTTCTCGACTCCCTCGTCCGCCTTTACGACTACACCGTCCTCCAGGAGGTCAAGGAGTCGCTCTACTACTACAACGAGGAGCAGATCTCCCGGGATATCCGGAATTACCTCTTTGCCGTCAACTTCGAGCCCGGCGCGGTGGAGACCTGCCGGTTTACGGGGGAAAAGCTCGAGATCACCGATGCCTTTTTTGAAAGCATCGAGCACCGGCTCCTCGGCTCCGACTCCGACGAGACCCGCCGGCGCCGGTTCCGGGGGGAAACCCAGCGGGAATACGCCTCCCGGACCCTCACCCAGGAAATGATGCTCGAAAACAAGGACATCACGGAGACGGTCCTCTACGAGGCTCTCTTTGAGCGGTATGTGTACAACATCAAGGAGAAGGTCCTCGACCCCTTCCTCGAAAACGAAAACTTCCGCAAAGCCATCAAGGACTACAAGGAAGAGGATTTCAAGACCTACGACCGCCGGATTCGCGACGACGTGACCTTCCTCATCAACAACCTCGGCACCAAGAGCCAATACTCGGAGCTCGGGGCCAAGGAAGTCTGCATCTACGTCATCGACAACGACCTGGCCCGGAAGTTTTCATAATGGGTAAAACAAGGAACAGTCGGCATGATAGAACAGGAAAAGGAGGAAAGGATAGAATCTTAAACAGTGTCCATTCAAAAATATAACGCGTTAGCAACCAATATACTTGGCCTTCGCTCATTTTTTAACATGGGTTTCTTTTTCAGTCATGATTGAAGGACAAGTCATATATCTTTTCCGGCAATTGCAGTATCGACAGGATCTTCTTTTGTATTGTTGTCAGCGTTTCAAGCATTGTGGCCGAGACTCTCCTGCCTTTCTCATCAATCAAGAGGTGAAGATTATCGAATTGTGAAAGAAGGCGCTCGGCGGTAGGACGCTTGGTTTCCATTTTCTTCGTAATCCGCGGATAAACCCTCATAATCGGGCCGGCCCCGCGATC
>CAYNGG010000062.1:0-3839 GCA_964396575.1 uncultured Desulfobacteraceae bacterium
CCGGGCATTACTTTGATTATGTCATTCGGCTGACCGGTGGTGATCAGACTGCCCTGATTCACCGAACCACTCTGCGAAAAGAGACGGACCGCATCGCTTATGATCTGGCCGGCTTTCTGGATGTCCCGGTGACGGGAAACCTGACCGATCCGGCATGACTCCGGCCCGGCCCAAACGATGATCGCCGCCTGAAAAGCTGATTTTTTCTGAAAGGACCCGGCCGATGGATTTAACCCCGTTTGACGACATGGACGCCCCGGCGCTTCGGAAGTACATCGAGTTTCTTCTCTGGCATTACCGGGTGGTGGACGCCTTCTGGTTTCTCTACACGGCCGAGCAATTCGACCAGCCCACGGCGGAGCAGCTCAACGAGCGGGTCTGGGAAAAAGTTTCCGGGATGGCGGCCCGGGATCTGGTGACGCGGTTCGGCATCCGGGAAAAGGGGCTTTCGGGATTCGTGGCGGCTCAGAAGCTCTTCCCCTGGTGCATCCTGGTGGGCTACGAGATCGACCAGCGGCCCGACGAAGTGATCATCACGGTCCCGTCGTGTCCCACTCAGGAGGCCCGGCTCCGGCGGGGTCTCGGCGAATACGACTGCAAGGAGATGCACCGGGGGGAATTCGAAAGCTTTGCCCGGGCCGTGGATAACCGAATCCGGGTGGAATGCCGGTTTGCTCCGCCGGACGAGCATCCGCCCGATTGTTTCTGCCGGTGGCGGCTTACCTTATCCGAAGGTGACCCTGATGAGTAACCCGCGCTGTTCCGCTTTTGCCGCGGCCGTAATCATTGCGATAATCCTGATTTGCTTCGAGAGGAGTCCAGCCATGAGCGACTCGACAACAAAATCGACTTCCATCGAGCTGCCCGCGCCGCGGACGGCGGAGGGGCTTTCCGTGGAAACGGCCCTTTCAAGCCGCCGGTCGGTCCGGCAATTTGCCGACACGGCGCTGACCACGGATGAGGTCGCCCAGCTTCTCTGGGCGGCCCAGGGGATCACCCGGACCGGCGGCTACCGGACCGCGCCGTCCGCCGGGGCGCTCTATCCGCTGGAGGTCCTGGTGGCTCTCGGGCCGGGGGGCGACCTCCCGGCCGGGGTCTATCGATACGATCCCGGCCGGCACGCTCTGATCAAAACGGCTGACGGGGACCGGCGGGCCGAGCTGTCCAGGGCGGCCTTGGGCCAGGGGTCGGTCCGAGGGGCTCCGGCGGTGGCGGTGATCTGCGCGGTCTTCCAGCGGGTCACCCGGAAATACGGGGACCGGGGGATGCAGTACACCTTTCAGGAGTCGGGCCACGCGGCTCAGAACATCCATCTCCAGGCGGTCTCTCTGGGACTCGGGTCGGTGCCGGTGGGCGCCTTCCGGGGTGATCCGGTCCGCGAGGTCCTGGGGGCTGATGAAAACGAGGTCCCGGTTTACCTCATCCCGATCGGCCATCCGGCGGGGACGGAATAAGGTGGCCGGTCAGGAAGGTCCCGGACGGATCACCATCGGCGAGCTTCTGGATCGTTACGAAACGATCTTCTTTGACGCTTACGGGGTCCTGGTCCATCACAACGGGGCCATGCCGGGGGCGGCGGCGCTCATCGAGCGGCTCAACCGCGAGGGGCGGGCCTACTTTGTGGTGACCAACGATGCCTCCCGGCTGCCGGAGACGGCGGCGGACCGGTACCGGTCATTCGGGCTGGCGATCCCGTCCGACCGGGTGATCACCTCGGGGGCTCTTCTTTCGCCCTATTTCGACCGACATGGCCTGGCCGGAGCCGACTGCGCCGTTTTGGGTCCCGAGGACAGCCGGCGCTACGTCGAGATGGCCAGGGGGCGGGTGATATCCGCCGACGGGGACTTTTCCGTGCTGGTCATCGGAGATGAGACCGGGTTTGACTTCATTCCGACCATGAACGCGGTCCTGACCGGGCTCTTCCGCCGGCTGGAGGCGGACCAACCGGTCCGGATGGTTCTCCCCAACCCGGACCTGATCTTTCCCCGAGGGGACGGGGCCTTCGGGTTTGCCGCCGGGTCCCTGGCCGGGATGATCGAGGGGGCCCTGGCTCTCCGGCATCCGGACCATCCGGCGGCCCGGTTCGACCGGCTGGGCAAACCTCACGGGGCGATCTTCGAAGAAGCCCGGCGACGGGCGGGTAACGGTCCGTGCGTGATGATCGGGGACCAGGCCGAAACCGACATCCGGGGAGCCAACCGGGCCGGGATCGATTCGGTGCTGATAACCACCGGGGTCAGCGTAGCCGGGGCCGCCGGGGCCGACCCGGCGCTCCAACCGACCTTCCGGATGGATTCGCTGGAGGCGGATTGAGGCGGAGGGGATAAGGCCGGGCATCAATTTGAAAACATTGACTTCAAGGGAGCAATCATGAAATATTCGGAGGGACGGCCGGGGCGGGTCTTCGTCATCCGGCTGGAGCACGGCGAGGTCGTCCACGAGACGGTGGAGCAATTCGCCCGGGACCAGGGCATAACCGCCGGAGCGTTGATCGTCCTGGGCGGGGCTGATCAAGGCAGCGAGCTGGTGGCCGGTCCGGTGGACGGCGATGCCCGGCCGGTGGAAACCATCAACCAGCGCCTGGCCGATGTCCACGAGGCGGCCGGGACCGGGACCCTGTTTCCCGACGAGTCCGGCGCCCCGATGCTCCACATGCACATGGCCTGCGGCCGACGGGACGGGTCGGTGGTCGGCTGTATCCGCCGGGGGGTCCGGGTCTGGCAAATCATGGAAATCGTTCTGTTCGAGCTGACCGGCACCGACGCCCGCCGCCGGCCCGACCCGGAGCTTGGCTTTATGCTCCTGGCCCCCTGAAACCAGCGGCTTAAACGGAGATGCGGTCGAGCTGATCCATTCCCGAAAGGATATCCGATGACCCTGCAAGCACAATTGAAAAAAGACCTGGTCGCGGCCATGAAGGCCAAAGACGAGGCCCGGAAAAACGCCATCCGGGTGATCATGGGCGAATTCGGCCGGGCCGAAACCAAGGACCTCTCCGACGACGAGGTGATCCGGATTCTCAAAAAGCTGGTGAAAAACGAGCGGGAGGTTCTGGAGCAGAGCGGCAAGGCCGACTCCGAGTACATCCGGATCATCGAGGGCTACCTTCCCAAGATGGCTTCGGAGGCGGAGATCACCGACTGGATTCGGGACAACATCGACTTTTCAACCTATAAAAACCGGATGCAGGCCATGCGGCCGATCATGGCCCATTTCGGGGGGACCGCCGACGGCGAGACCGTCAAGCGGATTCTTCAGAATTGGACGGAGTAGGCATGGGCGAAATTAAAAGCACGCTGGATCTGGTCATGGAACGGACCCGGAACATGACCTTAAGCGATGAGGAACGGCGGGAACAGGCGGCTGAAAGCTTCCGACGGGCCTTGGACGGGCTGATGCGTCGGTACTCCGAAGGCTCCCTGAAGCTCTCGGAAACCAGGCGGGAGGTGGCCGACCTGAAGGCATCCAATCCGGAAGCTACTGACGAGGCGATCCGGGAGGGGCTCCTGGCGAGGGTTTCGGTGGAGGGGCCGGCCGACGGGGTCCTGACCCTCCTTCGGGATGTCACCGGCCTCGACCCGGCCCCGCTCGTCGATCTCCGGTCAGCCTGCGAAGCGGAGCTTCGGGAGGCCATGACCCGGCGGATGGCCGAGCGGAAAGAGGAGCTGGCCCGGGTCCACGGGATTTCCGGGTCGGCGGTGGTCCCCAACCCCCGGACCGACCCAACCTGGAGCGAGCAGCGGCGGAAAATCACGGCCGATTACTCGGCGGAGCTGGACCGGGTGAGGGCTCAGATGTAGCTGAGCATGTTGGCCGTGAGCCACTTGAAATTTTCATGG
>CAYNGG010000062.1:3939-13465 GCA_964396575.1 uncultured Desulfobacteraceae bacterium
GAGGGCTCAGATGTAGCTGAGCATGTTGGCCGTGAGCCACTTGAAATTTTCATGGACCGAGGCCGCCCCGGAGATCACCGGGCCATGGCCGGGCAGGACATGCTCGGCACGAATCTCGGAAACCCGCTCGATGCTTTCCCGGAGCGCGGGGCCGCTGCCGCCGGGGAGATCGGTCCGGCCCACCCCGCCGTCGAAAACCACGTCGCCGGTGAAAAGAGCCCGGCGGTCGGGCCAGAAAAACGCCACTGAGCCGGGGGAATGGCCGGGAAGGTGGATCACCTGGAGGGTCAGGCCCCGGACCGAAAGGTCGCCCTCCTTGAGGAAGAAGTCGGGAGCAATCGCCTCGGGCCGGACCCCGAATGCCGCCAGATACTGGTCCATCTGGCGGATCAGGCGCCATTCCTCTTGATGAAGGGCGGTGAGGGCCGAGGTCTTCGCAAACCGGGTCACCGCTTCCATGTGGTCCGGGTGGCAGTGGGTGAGCAGAACGAGGTCGATGTCTCCCACCCCGAGCCCCAAATCCGTAAGGCCCCGCTCCACGTGGTCGAAAAGGTGGAGGTGGCCGGGGTCGATGAGTATCCGGGCCGGACCGTCGATCAGATAGGTGTTGCAGTTGTTGGCGGTCATGGACTCCCAGCAGAAGGCGTGGAGGCCGTCGGTGATTTGCATGGCGTCTGTCTCCATCCGTTGGGCCGCGGCCGGCCCGATTCGGGGAACGCGGTAACAACCGGTCCCGGTTTTAAAAATACAAGGATATCAAACTTCCCCCTACCGATCAACGGAGACGCTGATGAATCTGCACCATGATCCCTTTGCCGTCTTTGAACAAAGCCGGACCCCTTGCGGACTCTACGCCCGGCGCCGCTGGCGCGGCGAGGGCGAAACCGAGGAATTCCGGCGGGACTTTGCCGCCGCGGTGGATGCGATCCTGGCCGACCAGTCCCCGGACGGCCATTGGGATTACTCGGTCCTCCGGACCGCCCGCCACCTCTTCGACCTCCACCTCACCGTCCGGGACCGGACCGACCCGGCTGACCGGGCTTTGGACTGGCTCACGGGCCAGGCCGAAGACCTGTTTGTCCGGAACCGAACCCGCTCGGAGCCGTCGGTGAGCCCCATCGACCTGGGGCCCCTGCCCTTTGTCGGAAGCCGGAACGACGTCTTTGTCACCTCAGCCGCACTCTTTCTGGAGACGGTGATGGGCGGCGGAGACCGGCCTCGGACACTGGCCCTCTACGGCCGGCTCGCCGCCGAATGCCTCGACAACCCCCGCTGGCAGGCCGACCCGGCGGCCCTGACCAACATCCTCCGAGCCCTGGCGGTCCATCCCCGATACCGGGAGGACGCCGCGGCCCGGCTGATCGTCGAGATGCTGGCCGAGGCCCAGGGGGCCGACGGCGACTGGGGCGGCCGGTTTCCGCCCTACCTCACGGTCAATGCGCTAGCCCACCTCCGGCTGCCCGAAGTCGAGCCGCCCCTGACCGCCGCCTTTGCCCGCATCCAGGAGACCCAGGCCGAAGACGGCACCTGGGGCGAGGCCCATCCCGAATGGGCCACCTTTCTGGTGGTCCACGCACTCATCCAAAGGGGTCATCTGACCCCGCCGGCCCTCCAGCCCGCCTGACCGGGAGGCATCGCTTCCCGGCGCTATCCGCCGAGGCAGGCGCCTTCCCGAAATAATGGGCATATTACAAAAAAAATATTTGACACCCGGTTTTGGAGTCGCTATATTTTGGTCAAATGACCGAAACGCCCACACGGGCAGACAGGAGGTGACAACATGCCAAACAAAGACGGAACCGGACCGAGCGGCAACGGACCTCAAAGCGGCGGCGGCAATCGCGGCGGCGGCGGCGGGGGCCGAGGCCAGGGAGGAGGCGGCGGACGGGGCCAGGGGCCCGGCAAGGGCCAGGGCCGCGGACGCCGAAACGGGGGCGCCGGCGTTGGAGGCCGGGGCTCCGGTCGCGGCGGTGGCGGCGGCGCTGGGAGCGGCGGCGGCACTGGGAGCGGTGGCGGCGCTGGTGGCGGTGGCAACCGCGATCAATAGCGGGCCGCCGGATGCATAACCCGCAACCATTACGAGATTTCCAAAGGAGGATAAACCATGCCAGGATTTGATCGAACCGGACCGATGGGCGCCGGTCCCATGACCGGCGGACGGCGAGGAGCTTGCGGACGGGCCGCGGCCCCCGAGGCGGGCGGTTACGGCTATGGCTCTGGATTCGGACGCGGCCGCGGATTTGGCCGGGGTCGAGGATTTGGCCGTCGAGGCCGGCCCGGCTGGGGAGCGGCCCAGGCCCCCTACCCCGCTTCAGACGCTGATATGGCCGCGGAGCTCCGGGCCGAGGCCGACTATCTCCAGAACGCCCTGACCACGGTCCAGCGGCGGATTGACGATCTGGAGGCGCCGAAGGCCGAGGAATAACACCTAAGCCGCATCACCGGCGGGGGCGGTCTCCGGACGGTCCCCGCCCTCATATCCGTCGCCGGCATCAGTCCCCGGCGGGACAAAGACTTCGGGCCGCTCCGCTGGCAACATCTCCAGATAGACGGCCCTGCCGGGGAGGGCAAAGCCGGCGCCGGCCCCTTCCACCACATCCTTGATCTTATAAGCCAGGGCCTCTTTGATTTCGAGCCAGCGGCCCCATTGAGTAGTCCGTGTAAAGCAGTAGAGCATGATCTCGATGGCCGATTCGCCGAATCGATCGATATGAACAAATAGCAGCGCCTCGGGCGGGTTGGCAAAATCGGAGTTGCCCACGAGGTAGGTTTCGATGCCGTCCCGGACCTCGCGGAGCTGATCGACGGTGGTGTCGTACCGAACGCCGATGGTCCAGAAGATCCGTCGGTGAGTCATCTCGCTGAAGTTGATCACCGGGCTGTCGGAGAGGCGGGAGTTGGGGACGTAAACCGGAGCCATGTCGAACCGGCGGACCAGCGTGGATCGGAACCCGATGGTTTCCACGGTCCCCTCCACCACGCCGTCCACCCGAATCCATTGGCCCCGCATGAAACGGCGCTCCGCGATGATGAGAATCCCCGAGATCAGGTTCTTGAAGAGATCCTGGGCACCTAATGCCACGGCCACGCCCATGAGGCCGAGTCCGGCGATGATGGGCCCCACTTGAATCCCCCAGGTCTCCAAAATGGTGGCCGCTCCCACGAAGACGAAGGCCGCCTTGATGGCCTTGATCAGCCAGTCCATCATGGAGTGGGTGAAGATCCCTTCCAGCTTCCTCAGCACCACCGACAGCGGAGCCACCAGGCTGTGGAAAATCCAGAAGATCACGAAGATGATCAGGGAGCGGACGATCCGGTCCGCGATGGCCGCCACCGTGCCGGACAACTCGAGGTACTCGATGGCGAAAAAGATGCCGAGAACGACCGGGACGAACCGGATCGGCCTTTCGACGCTTCGGAGCAGCCCGTTGTCGAAGTCGGTTTCGCTCTCCTCGGCAAACCGGTTGACCCGAGCCAGAACGAACCGCGTGAAGAGCCGCCGGAGAATCAGAAAGCCGGCCAGGATGAAGATGGCGACCACGTATCGGCCGACATCCACTCCGAACAGGCCGTCCGTCCAGACTGAGACGACCGTCCGCCAGAGCTCGATGATGGCCTGGCCGGAGGCGATGTGCTCGTCGTTCATTGGCGAAGGGAGTGAGCCGGGGTCAGGGGGCGGCCCGTCCGGGCGAGGCCGGACGGACGGGACGAAGACAGGAGCACGGCCGGATCAGGACTTCCTGGAGGCATATCCGTCAGCGTACCAGCCGCCGCCTTTGAGCTCGAAGGTGCAGAGGGAGAGAATCTTTTTGGCGGTCTCGCCGCACTCGGGGCACTCGATGGTCTCGGTACCCATTTTCACCAGCCGTTCGGTCACTCTTCCATGGGGACACTCAAATTCATATACCGGCATTGCCGCTTCCTTTCCCTCAAAAAAGACTCGGGTTCACTGAATAATGCGTGGAGTATAATTAAGGATGGATTTTGGTGTCAAGGCTTTTATCCGCCCTTGACACCGGCTGGAGGGGGATGCCCATCCCGGCATGGATTAAAGATCAAGGTTTGTACCGGCCTCGCGCTTTGTTTATCCGCGGATTGAGCAGATTTTCACGGATTCTATCATGTTTCTTTAATCTGCGTAATCCGCGGATAGACCTGGGCATGGTGATGAACCCCACTCTTCCCCCGGTCCCAAGTGTGTGTAAAGCATAGCCTTTAAGGGATGGGTCCGGGGAGCCTGAATGGCCCAAACGACGAGCATAACCCATTGGCCATCAAACCGGCTTGAAGGTCAGCCCCCATCCAGCGATGCCTCGATTGCCGCCGGATTGTCCGTTGATTTAACGATCTTTTTGATCATCTTCAGACGATCGATATCCTCAATTTGCCGGATGGCCGGGAGCAGCCGGAGCCCCTTGCCACCAATCCAGCAGGCCTTCCCGCTTGCCTTTAGACAATCCTTCCTTAACCCCCCGTTTAAAACCGATTCTTTCCACGCTTGTCACATAAGCCATGTTCCGCGCCTCCTCATATTGCCGGATTTCCAGCCAGAATACGTCCTCAAGGGAATCCGGCAGTCCCATCAGCCAGTTGAGCATTTTTGCGGCTTCCGTCAGGGCTCATCCCCTTGAGCAGGTCATCCGGCAAAATCTCCAGGCGTCTGAGGGTCTCCGGCCGGGGTACGCCGTTTTCGTCATAGCCACGTCCCCGGTAATAGTCGTCGAGCATCCGGTCGAGGGGCACCGGGCGGCCTTCGAGGTCGCCGTCGGAGGCGAGGCACCGGGGCGGCAGGGTGTCGTCCTTTCGGGAGATCCCCATCCGGGTGTTGATGTACCGCTCGAGGACATGGATCCGCTCCCCGGCCCGCCGGAAGTCACGGGCTGACAGGGGAATCCCGGTGACCGCCGACCAGAGCCGGGGATACGGCGTGAAGTCGATAAGGGCCACGGCGGCCGCCGGCAGGGTCCGCATGAGAGTGCTCAGGATCGGCTTGGGAGTCCATTTGACCAGGGGCCGCTCGAAAAGAAAGGCGTACATGGTGAACTGACAGATATGGAGCGCATTGATGCCGGCGGAAAGGTCTTCCAGGAACCGGACATAAACCGCCTTCCCGGACGCGCCGCGAGGGGACAGGAGCCCGAAAAGGACTTCCATGGCGACCATGTAAGCCGACAGGTGACAGCCCCCTCGGTTGGCCACCGCATAGGCCAGCCCCTGCCCGGCGGTCCCCCGGGGGTTGTAAGCGGCCAGCTCCAGCCCCTTGACATGGATGGCGAAGTCGGCCCCGCCGTGCTTTTCGGAAAGCCACCGGACCCCGTTGGCGAGATCATCGCCGATCCCCTCACGCCGGGCGATAGACCGCAGGGCTTCAGGGACCCCATCGGGCTCGCCAAAGGCCAGACCCGTCTCCATCAGCCCCCGCTCGCCCGCTTCCATCACAAAGCCGAGGGTGGCTCCGGCGGAGATGGTGTCCATTCCGAGCCGGCCGCAAAGGTCGTTCCATTCCATCAGGCGGTCGGGGTCGAAGATCCCCAGGTTGGGACCCAGGAGGCCGACGGTCTCGTATTCGGGAATCTGACGCTCGACACCGTCCCGGTCGGTTCCCTTGTGGCCGCAGCGGATGGCGCAGGGCTTACAAGTGCTCGGCCGGCTGCCGTACCGGGCGGCCATGGCCTCGCCGGAAACCGCCTCGGCATCCGGATGGTGCCCCAGGCGGAAATTTCGGACCGGGAGCACCCCGGTCCGGTTGACAAAGCTCACCGTGGCCGCCGTGCCGTGCTCCCGATAGTGGTGGCTCGTCATGGGGTGAGCGTTGATATCCGCCGTGCATCGCCGGACCAGGCGCCGGAAGCGTTTGGGCTGGGCCGGGCGAATCCGGTGGGTCCCGCCGACGGCCACCACCGCCTTGAGCCGTTTGGACCCCATCACCGCGCCCATCCCGGTCCGGCCGAAAAACCGGTGGCCCGATCGGATGTTGGCGTATCTCACCCGGTTTTCCCCGGCCGGACCGATGACCAGCGCCCCGGCCCGTTTCTCCAGATTCAGGGCCGCCTGGGCTTCGGCCGTATCGAGCCCCCAGAGTGCCTCGGCCGGCCGGATTTCAACCCCGTCCTTGTCGATCCGGATGGTCACCGGCGTCTCCGATCCGCCGGTGATCAAGAGGCCGTCGTATCCGGCCGTCTTCAGGGCCATCCCAAAAGGGCCGCCGCATGAGGCGCCGCCGAGGATGCCGGTCAGCGGGGATCGGGTCACGGCGGCGAACCGACCGCTGCACGGGGCTCCGGTGGCCATGATCACCCCGGTGAAGACGGCCAGGATGTTCTCCGGCCCCAGCGGATCGGTTTCAGGGGTCAAGCGGTGAGCCAGGTAATAGACTCCCAGCCCTTTTCCGCCGAGATAGTCCCGCCGGACCGCCTCGGGGACCGTGAAGACGGTTGTCTCCCCCCGCGTCAGATCGACGTCGATGATCCGGTTGCCCGTGCCGATGATCTCCTCCACTTTGTCTCCTTATAAGTCTGGGTCGAGTTGGCCGGCCGCTCCCATGGCGGCCCTTATCCATCTGAATACATCCGATGGCCCGAGCGGTCAACGGTCATCCCGACCCGGCGAGGCTCAGGGAGGCCCCAAAGCAGTGCAGCGGCCGGCCCCCGATGGGCCGTTGCCGCTGCTCCGCTTTATACATGGTCCGTTTTATGTGCCGCGACAACCTGCCGCGGTCTGGTCAGTTGGCTCAGGAAAAGCCCCCCGACGCCGGCGCGGCGCAGCTCCCGATCCCCTTTGAAGAGAAAATCGACGGGCTGCTCATCTGGCGCCGGACATCCCGCTCCCCGCAGTCGGGGCAGGCGACGTCGTCCTCCTCACCCGAAAAGACGAGGCATTCAAAGGTCTTGTCACACCGATCACAGCGGTATTCGTAAATGGGCATCGGCTACCTCCTGAAAGATAATGATGAATCTGGGAATGATCCGGCCGGCAACCACCCGGATCGCCGGGCTGACCGGACGTCCGTCAATCCCCCTTAAATTACATAAAATGGCGATTCAAAAGCTCTTTGTCAAGGCCCCCCAACCGGGTCATTCGGACCACCGAAAAAATATATCCTTGCCATCCGGCTGAAAAAACAGTATCAAAAGGGGTTTTCAAGGCCGGTGACGGACGCGCCGGCCCGATGATGTGATCAACGACAAACAAAGCGGATGCGATTGGGAGGCAGATTGACCATGACGTTGACCAAGAAGAATCTGGCGGAATCGATCCAGGATGAGCTGGAAGTCACCGGGGCTCGGAGCACCGAGATCCTCGAAACCCTGCTGGAGGTCCTCAAGCGGACCCTTGAAAGCGGCGACGAGGTGCTCATCCGGGGCTTCGGGAAGTTCTATGTCAATGAGAAAAAGGCCCGCCGGGGGCGCAATCCGGCCACGGGCGAGGACCTGGTGCTCCCGGCCCGCCGGGTGGTCCGGTTCAAATGCTCGGACAAGCTCCGGCGACGGATCAACGACAACGAATAACACCCGCGCCGGTCCTTTTCCGATCGCCGGTTGGCGTAGCGGCCTCAAACATGCTAAATTAGATTCTCCAGCTAACCGGTGCGGTCGCCCGCCGGCGGTACCGGTCTGACCAACCCACCGATTCCGGCGCGGAGGGGAATCAAGATGCGGAAAAAGGCGGAACAGGAAATCCGCCGGGCGGCGGAAAGCCTCGGCGGCGGACCGCGGTTCCGGATCGACCGGGTCCGGGAACGGACTTCCCTGATCCGAAAGGTTTTCGACAAAACGCTCATCCACATGGCCCAGGTGGGAACCATCACCTTCTACAAGGAGGACACGGCCGGGATGAGCGACGAGGAAATCCGGGGGCTCCTCTGGCAGGGGGAAATCCGGCAGGTCAGCTTTGCCTTTATCGACGGGACCTGGTTCGTGGAACCGGAAACGTCGGCTCCGGCCCCGGCCCGGCCCGTCAACCAGCGAGTCACCGTTACCCTTAAAGGCGTCCGCCGGGATCACTGGGACCGATTCCGGTATTTCTGCCAGGAGCGTGAGGGAAAAGGCCCCGAGGAAAAGCTCCTGGAAATGATCCTTCGCTACAACCAGCAGGCCGAGCCCTACCGGCGGATGGGCGGGAGCTTTTGACGGCGGCCCGTTCCTCCATCGCCCCTCTGCCTGACACACACTTGACACCGGGGACAATGCCCCCAACCGGGACGTTGCCCCGAATATAGAGACCTCCGAGGTTTCCAAAAGTTTTGGAAACCTCGGAGGTCTTACCCGGCCGCTCCCACGTAGGGGCTACCGGCCGGTCGCCCCTACGTGTCTGGGCCGCACCGGCGTTCGGCGCTCCCAGAGGTGGAATTGAAATGCCCGGCCGGGCCGGTCAGGGAGAATTGGCGCGTGGTAAGGGGCAATAAATCCGCGAGCCTTAACCGGCTTCAGCCGGTTTCGTTAAAGTTAGCCTGGGAATTTATCCCCAGGCGGGGCTGGCGTGGATTGTAGGGGCGGCCCCCCGTGGCCGCCCTGGCCTTGAAGGGCAGACGCAAGGTCTGCCCCTACGAAACATCAGATCCACCCTATCCCACCACCGCCATCACCGCATCGATCGCCCAGGAAATCCCCATCCCGACCATGAGCATCCCGGAGAGGACATCCGAGGCGGCCCGGTAGCGGCGGACCGGGCCGGCCAGGCCCACGCCCACCAGCATCAGCCCCGGCAGGGTCCCGAGGCCGAAGGTCAAGAGCATCAAGCCTCCGGCCGCCGGTCCCCCGGCCGGCAGGGCCATGGCAAAGGCGGCAAAGGAGAGTCCGCAGGGCAAGAGGCCCATCAATAGTCCCAGGGGAAACATGGCGGCGGTCCCGCCGTCAGTCGCCGACCGCAGGGACCGACGAAACCCCGGCAGCCGGTCGGGCGAGGCGGCGGCCATCCAGGCCGGCTCCGGGATCAGCCCCAGCCGGATCACGCCGAAGAGGATCATCCCGGCCGCGGCAACGGCCGACAGCCCCACCTGGACCCTCGCCACGGAGGCCAACCCGTCGCCCCCGGCCGCGCCGGCCGCCCGGATCAAACCCACGCCGATCGCCCCCATAAGCGCCCCCACCGCCGCATAGGTGAGAATCCGCCCGGCGTGATAGTAAAGGTGAGCCCGGACCCGCCCGGTCTGGCCGGGAAAGGCGAACACCAAGGGGCCGCACATCCCCACGCAGTGGCCGGTCCCCAGAAGCCCCAGGAGAAAGACGGCGGTGAGGTCCGGCCCGGTCACCGCCGATCCCCCATCCGGGGGTTGCCGTGTTTTGGGAAAAGGTGTACAAGCTTATGCAACATTCGGCTCCCCGGCGCCTCGGAGCAACGCCGCCGGATGGACGTCAATGAGTGATGAGTGCTCGATTTTAGATTTATGATTTTAGATTTTAGATTTATGATCGCGGGTTTACCGGTTCAAACCAATTACGAGGAAAAATCACCAATCATCAATCATCATTACTCAGGGGCGGGCAACCCGCCCGGCCCCTGGCGATCTAAATTTCCAACCCCCTTA